>JAJFMO010000316.1 GCA_020697475.1 Paenibacillaceae bacterium
AACGACTTCTTGGAATTGATAAGGACCTTCCGGCGTATCGGACACTGCCCGTACTATTTCGGAGTTGCGCCTGTACCCGTTCGGAAATCCGGTGCTTTTGGGCCAGCGGGAAGCAAACATGTGATACTTCTTATCTTCCGCCCGGATCACGGAGCCACACCATACGAAATAACCTTCCATCTTAAATCCTCCATGATTTGGAACAGGCTTCAGTCGCCTGTAAAATGCCACTTCCGTATGTTTTCCACTCGGCGAGTTCCTTTCTAGTGTCATACTCCATCATCCTCCAGGTCGATAGCGAGCCATCTTGGCTCACTGTTTCACTGCCGCCTGCAAGTGAAACCGGTTCTTGCCGTCCTTCAAACGGTACAGCCGCCAGGCTGCGATCAGGCCGACCGCAAGGCAGACGGTCCACGGGAAACCCGGCCAGCCCCACAGGTCGCCGAGATCGTAAAACCAGCCGCCCACGATTGTGCTCAAGGCTCCGCCAATCGCCAGCGCATAGCCGTTGAACCCGTAATAGGAGGCGAGTTTGCCGGGCGGTGCAAACATCGGCACGACATCCATCAACAACGGACCGGCAATCATCGTACCGAGCGCGAAGATAACCGAGCCGACCAACAGCAACGGCAAGCCGCCGGCAAAGCCGAACACGAACAGGCCGACGCCCATTACAAGGGCGCCTAGCCCAATCAGCATGAAGCGGTTTTCGACTTCCTGCAGCATGCGGGTGATCGGCAGTTGGAACAGGATGACGGACAACGAAATCGCAGCATAAACGTAGGCGACACCGCTTTTGCTCCCGGTCGCCGCCTCGGCCAGCTGCGGCACAGTCAAAAACAGCTGCATGAACAAATAATAGTAGCCGATCAAAATCAACGTATAGGCAACAAACGGTCTATCCTTAAAAATCGTCTGGATATCTTTTATGACGCTATGCCGGGCGAATTCCACCTCCAGCCTCGGAAGCTTCCAGCCGATCAGAAAGCCGATCGCGATATAGATGGCACCGGAAACGAGCGACAAATATTGAAAGTCGAATGAGCTCAAGACACTTCCGACGATCGTCGAGGATACCATACCCAGGTTGGATACGATATTTTTGAACGAAAACAGAACCTTCCGGTGCTCCTCCGGAGCCAACCTGGCGAAAGCGGCTTGATACGATGGTTCGAACAGCGCTCCGCCCAAACCGGAGACGATCGCCGCCGCGAAAAATTGCCACACCTCGGTGCAAAATGCAAACGACAACCCGCCGACCGCACGGACGCCGATACCGAACACGAGCGTCTCCTTGCAGCCAAACCGGTCTGCCACCAAGCCGCCGATAAATGTAATGCCCTGCTGCGAAATCTGCCGTACACCGAGCAGTACGCCCGCCAGCGCCAACGACCACATAAAATCGCCGGTCAAATACAAGGTTAAATACGGAATGAGGGCGTAAAACCCCAAATTCATCATAAACGAGCTGACATACATTACCTTCAAGCTGCCTGGAGCCAACTTCCAAGCCTGCATCCCCATAGCCCGGCCACCTTCTGTTTGCGCATGACCCCGCCTGCATCGTTGAAATGCGAAGCCGGTCCTACATAAGCCAGCTCGCCCCGACAATGCAGGAGCCATCTCTATGCATTATAGCAGCGATGCGCACAGCCGCAAGCATTTTATTACCGCTGGTCGCGGCTCTGCCTTCACGTCCGCGACCTGCCCGGCCATGGCAATCATTTTTCGTAAATTTCAAACAAAAAAAGAAAAAAGTCTACGTGAATTTTGTAGACTTTTTTCTTCATTATGGAGCCTAGGGGGATCGAACCCCTGACCTCATCGCTGCCAGCGATGCGCTCTCCCAGCTGAGCTAAGGCCCCACGTTGTATTCAGTTGCGATGCGGACAAAGAGCATAATATCACAGCGCGGCAGCCTCTGTCAAACATTACTTTCCCGCACCTATAGGGCCATCCCCCGACGGGTGCTTGCTCAAAATCTCCGTCAGTTCCTTCATGAACATATTGATATCCTTGAACTGCCGATAGACGGAAGCAAAGCGCACATAAGCGACCTCGTCCACCGGATACAGCTCACCCATCACGAGCTCGCCGATGTCCCGGCTGTTCACTTCACCGCTCGCGGTCAGACGCAGCTTCCGCTCCACCTCAGAAACGATCATCTCCAGCCGTTCCAGCGATACGGGACGCTTCTCGCAGGCGCGAATGAGGCCGCGCAAAATTTTGCCGTGATCGAATTCTTCCCGGCTCCCGTCCTTTTTGATGACAATCAACGGTGTTTCTTCAATCATCTCAAAAGTAGTGAATCGCTTGCTGCAGCTCTCGCATTCGCGGCGTCGGCGGATCGACTTGTTCTCGTTGGCCGGCCGGGAATCCAGCACTTTAGTGCCGTCGTAATCGCAGTAGGGACATTTCATCGTCAGACTCCTCTCCATTATGGGCAGATGTCGCGCAGCTGAACATTTCATTTGCCATACGTTACCTGTTATGAACTCTGTGAAATCGCACATAATACACCTACCAACCAACGAGGAGGTGAACAGACATGGCAGCAGGACAAAACCGCAGCAGCAACACGCTTGTAGTTCCCCAAGCTAACAATGCATTGGATCAACTGAAGTTTGAAGTTGCCCAGGAGTTGGGTATCGCCATTCCTCAAGACGGTTACATGGGCAACATGGCTACACGCGATGCAGGCGCCATCGGTGGTAACATCACTCGCCGCCTTGTGCAAATCGCAGAGCAACAATTGGCCGGTTCGTTCAAATAACGCAATAACGAAGCAATAATGACAAGAAGTGTTGAATCAGTTGCTCATGGGCGACGGTTCAATGCTTCTTTTCCCTGTAGTCCCAAGCCTTCTTTATAAAATTGTGCGTACTTGGAATAATAATAATTCACTTTCGTCACAAAATGCCGCGTCTCCCCGAACGGAATCCGGTTCGCATCGGACAATGTCCCATCCCAATCGCCGTTCTCCAGCCATTTGCCTGCATTGCCGGGACCGGCATTGTAAGCCGCCAGCATCGCATTAACATTTCCTTTGAATTGCTCCAGCAGCCACTGCACATACCAAGTGCCCATCTGAATATTATCCGCCGGGATCACGAGATGTTCTTGAGTCATATGGCGAAAAGGGTCGCGCTGAAACATCCACTCCGCCGTATCCGGCATAATCTGCATCAACCCGACCGCGCCTTTGTTCGATACCCGATCGGGTTTGAAATTGCTCTCCACTCGGATAATCGAGGCGATCAACAACGGATCCACCCCGAATTGATTGGCGTGAAAACTGATTTCTTGCTGATACCGGATCGGATAAAGCCATTTGCCCCACAGATGGGATTGGAAAAACAAAATGGCTAAAAAGGCGATCAGGAGCAACGCGAAAACACGCTTTTTGCGTAGAAAGCTCATAACAGTCCCTTTCCCCGCAAAAATGTTTCCACCTGCTCTTCGGTCGCGGAAAGCGATCCTTGGTTATCGATCACATAATCTGCGCGCGCTTTCTTCTCGTCGATCGGCAGTTGAGCGCTTAGGCGCCGCTCCGCTAGCTCCGTCGTCAGACCATCCCGCTGAATCAGACGGGTAAGCTGAATTTCCCTTGGAACGTACACGACCATCACTTCGGAAAACCAGGACTCCAATTTCGATTCATATAAAAGGGGCACATCCACCACGACCAGCTTGTCCGGGTAACGCGACTCGTTCTCCCGCATTCTTCCCATCATAATCTGTCGGATGCGCGGATGCAAGATCTGCTCCAGATCACGCTTGGCGTTCGGATCGGCGAAGACGATCTCTCCAAGCCGTTTGCGATGCAAGCTGCCGTCTTCGTTGATGACGTCTTGTCCAAAACGGACGGCAATTTCGCCGAGCGCGGGGCTGCCGGGCTCGACGACTTCTCTCGCGAGGGCGTCAGCGTCAACGAGGATCGCCCCGCGGGCGGCCAACATGGCCGCGACCGTGCTTTTGCCGCAGGCGATTCCTCCGGTTAGTCCGATATTCATAGTTTTCACCTGTTTAGTTTACAATAATTTTAGAATGCCCATCAGAATCAAAATGCACCCCGGCAAGATCGACAGCTTGCGGATCCAGCTCAAGTTGGCGAAGCGATAGCCGACGGCGAGGCCGGCGCCGATAAAGCTGCCGCTGGCGGCGGCGATCGTGGCGGCGGTAGCGAGCGGAGCAAAGCCGATTAAGGCAGCTCCGATGCCGGCTCCGAAGGCGTCGAGCGACAGGGCTATGCCGAGCAGCGTCGCTTCGGACATGGAGATGTTGCCGGAGTGGTCCCAGTCGGCGACCGACGGCGTTTTTAATATTTGTATGACAAGCCCGAGCCGTTTAATCTCGATGCGGAGCATTTTTTTCGGCTCGGGGGTTAAGGCGTTGGAGTTTGCGGGTAACTGGACAGCTTGGGATGGTTCGGTTGCTGCCGATGGTCCGCCTAGTTCGTCCGGTTCGTCCTTGCGCGTAATGATCTGGTAAATCGCCCAAATGCCGATGCCAAGCAAAATGACCGCACCGATCGATCTCGCCCCGGTGGGCGATAAGAATCGCAGCATCCATTGCCCGGCTTGCATCGACAAGTTGATGATGATTCCCGAACAAAGCGAAATAATGAACAGTCCGTGAAGCGGGACGCGGATTTTCCTCAAGCCGTACATGACCCCGACGCCAAATCCGTCCAGGCTTACGGCAAAAGCCAAAATAAGCAACGAAAGAAACGGCCACATAATCGGTCCTCCCGGTCTGGCCGGAGCGGATGACAGCGCAGGCGTACGGGCGTGGCGCAACTACCTTGGAACAAAGGTGGCTTACGCTATGCTGCGTCAACCGTCTCCGGCGTTGATGCCCCTATTATATGGGCGAGACGCCGGGGAGGTGATTTATGGCCAGAATAACGGAATGTAAGTCCGTTAAACCCCGTGGACGCTTGTTAAATTCGCTGGCAGTGCCGACAAATATGCGTGCCTCGGCCACCTACAACAAATTTATGGATTGGCTGGCCGCAGGAAGAGCAAGGATCACCTTGGCGGCCGTACACTTGAAGCTGCTGTTGGAACATCCCCATCTCGCCTTGGCCGTTGACGTACGATTTGATCGACGAACCGCCGGCGTTGACCGCTTCCTGCAACGTTGCGACGACCGCCTCGTGCAGCCTTCGCCATTCCCGGGCGTTAAGCGAATTCGCCTCGCGTTCCGGATGAACGCATGCACGAAACAGCGACT
>JAJFMO010000317.1 GCA_020697475.1 Paenibacillaceae bacterium
AGGTTCCCTCCTCCCGCGCCAATAACGAACAGTTTACTCCTGGCATATTTGTCCGCCGTCAACGACCAGTTCCGCCCCGGTAATGAAGGAAGCTTCGTCGGAAGCGAGGAAAGCGACGGCGTTCGCCACTTCTTCCACCGTGCCGATGCGCCCGAGCGGAATTTTCGCCTGATAGGAGGCGATTTCCGTCGGCGACATCCCGCCCTCCATCGCCAGTTCTGTACGAATAAAACCCGGGCATACGCAATTGGAGCGAATATTGCTGGCAGCCAGTTCGATCGCCATCGTCTTCGACAGCAAAATAATGGCCGCTTTGCTCGCGTTGTAATGCGCCAGCCCCGCTTCCCCGAGCAGCCCGTTGGTCGAAGCCATATGCACGACGCTGCCCCCGCCGAGTTCCGCCATCCGCCGCGCCGCAATCTGGGAGAACAAGAAAACTCCGTTCAGATTGACGTCCAGCGTCCTGCGCCACGCTTGATCGTCAATCGTGAGGAACGGTTGAAATACAGCGATTCCCGCATTGTTGACGAGGATGTCAAGCCCACCTTGACGCTCAGCCACACTTTGCACGAAAGCTTCCACTTGATCGCGCTGCGTCACATCGACCGTCTGTCCGTCAATGCGGCCGAACGCGGATAGCTGCTCCATCGTTTCCCGCATTCTTTCGCCGTCGACGTCGCATATGTGTACACGCGCTCCTTCTGCGAGCAGTTTACGGGCCACGCCCTTGCCGATCCCCCGCCCCGCTCCGGTCACAATCGCCGTTTTTCCCGCCAATCTCATGCTTCAACCTCCGATTCTATATCGCTGAGCCGACAACCCGGCTGTTCACATCCAACCCATCCCAGGCGATCTCCTGGAACGTTCCCGTCTCCGCGGATTGCTTGGCCTTCAAACACATCAAGGCGCTGAGCATTCCGTCTTCCAATGTGCCGCTTGTGATCGATTTGCCCTCAATAAGAGAATAGAAATTTTCCGACAGAACACTATCCCCGCCAAAATGATCTGCCGTCGCCTCGAGCTCATACGTCTCCACCCGGGGGGTATGGTGCATAAACACTTGAATTTTGCCCGTCTTGAAATCAAATTCGATTGTCCCTTTATAGCCAAGCAGTCGTGCCCCCCGCGCTCCGGCTTTACGACGGGCGAAGAAGTTTTGCGAATAGGAGACATGCATTCCGGTTTCGTAGCGAATAAGCGCGCTGCCCGAGTCTTCGTTGCCGGTATCTTCGGCGAAACAGCAATAATTTCCCCGCGGGTTGCCCGGCAAGAAGGCTTTGCTTTCTTCGCAGGTGCGGTTGTCTTCGCATTCTGTGCATTTTAAACCGGCTGGCTTGTCGCCCTTGAAAATTTGCTTGGACGTCATCGCGACGACGCCGACCGGCTTCACCCCGACCAAATAATTGATGTAATCGAAGTCGTGGGTCGCCTTCTGCAGGAACAGACCGCCGGTTTCCCGCTCATCTCGGTACCAATCGTGGTAATACACCCCGCCGTAGGGGACATTGTTGATCGCTTGCACGTGCTCGACCGTGCCGATTTTGCCGGAATCAATAATTTCTTTGACCAGCTTGGCGATCGCCGTCGCCCGCAGCGGGAAGGAAACAACAACTGGCGGGCGATTCGCCTCGAACCCTTGCTTCAACCTTAGAAGATCTTCCATCGTGGTAGCTACAGGTTTTTCTAAAAACAACGGAATGCCGTGCGGGAATACCTTAAGCGCCATCGTCGTATGCAGCGAGCAGCGGGTGCCGATTAGCACACCGTCCAGCGATTCCGCCGACAGCATCTCTTCGGGAGTCAAGTAATAGCGGATGTCATGGAAACCGCGATCCGCCATCTGTTTGCGAATCTCATCGATGCGAATGTCGGTAATGGCGGCGATCCGCACATGGTTGTATTGCTTAATCAGTTTGTTGACCACACCGTTAATCCGATGGCCGTAGCCGATCACACCCAGGTTTACTGGTTTCATCGTTGTCTCCTTCCATTTGCCTTCCATATCGGCTTACTTGCTCAGCTTCTCCTGGATCGCCTTGTTCACCGTTTCGTCCGCTTCGCGAAGCGCCGTGTTGATATCCTTGCCACTGTAGAGAACATCGTTGAAGGCGGCGTTAGCCATTTTATACGCAGGGATATCTTTGTATTCCGGAATCGGCGCAAGCTTCGGCTTCGTGAAGGCAATAACATTTTTTCCCTTGAACCCTTCCACGCCTTTGCCGAACTCCTCCTGGACACTTTTGTTTTTTAAGGAAGAAATTCTGCCGTTGCGGGAAATTTCCCGCTGCACCTCGTCAGAAGCGACGACGGAGATCACCTGGAATGCTGCGTCCTTATTCTGGCTCGTCTTGGCGATATACAGATCGAAGTCGGTGACACGCTGTCCGAAGCCCGGCGCCTTCGGGTTTTGCGGGTACGTGACGACGTCCCAGTTCAGCCCCTTTACGTCAATCAGTTGCTGTGCGTTGCTTGTGCTGCCGCTCATCATCGCCAACTGGCCCTTATTGAATAAATCCGGATATTTCGTTCCTTTGGGCGCGTATCCGGGGATTTTGTACAAACTATACCAATATTCGAAAAGATCCTTCCATGCCGCTGTCTGGAAAACCCCCTTATGATTGTCCCAATCGGCAAACGACAGACCGAGTTGGTTGGCGCCACGGTACACATCATCCGGCCAAATGCCATAGTACATCGTGCCTCCGTCATCGCGAGTCAGCTTGACAGCCATATCACGCACTTGTTCCCACGTCATCCCGTCCTTCGGTGGAGTCACCCCGAACTTATCGAACAAGTCTTTGTTGTAAATCAAGCCGAACGCCTGATTCCAGATGGGAATGCCGATCGTTTCCTTGACACCGCTGCCGGTTCGAATCGCGTCGAAATAGATAGAATCGATCCGGCTCGTATCAAAATTGTATTTTTTGATCAATGGGCTTATATCATCGGGAAGTCCCAGGGGGACGAATTCGTTAGCCAAATTGCCCGCCCCGTTGGCATAAATATCGACAGGTTGTTTGGCGGCTACCAATTCGGTGAGCGTTTGGCCCTTCTCGCGAGTATCAACGAACTTGATCGTTACGAAAGGAAGTTTTTTCTGTACAGGCTCGACCACATAACGCTGTACTTCATCGCTTCCCATCTGGTTGGTACTTGCCACCAAAGTAATCGTCACCGGCGATTGCGTTGTCGCAGGTTCCGAAGTTTGAGTTTGCTGCGGCTTCGTTCCTTCGCCGGTACTCGTGCCGACGCTCGCCCCGCCGCCGCAACCTGCTACAACCAGGACGAATCCTGCCAGCAGGACGGCTGTGCAGAACACTCGGTGTACCGCCTTTTTCAACCTCTTCATGCCTCTTCCCCTTCTTTCCTATAATTTTATTAAAAATGTTCTTCTAACCTGCTACCCCATCGTCACCACAACGCCCAGCGTCTTCTCCGGCTCCTCGATAATCGTGCGGCAAGCCTCGGGAGCCTGGGCGAGCGGCACGCGATGCGAGATCAGATTGCGCACGTTCAGCTTGCCGGAGACGATCCAACCCATGATCTCCTCGAGGTTGCGCTTCGTGTCCCACGGGACGAACACGCGCGGATAACCTTTGCCGCGCTCGTACTCCGGATCGTGGTAGCCGGGGCCGGTGCGGGCGGAACTGCGGATGTCGAGGTTGCCGAGCGGCGCGCCAAACTTGTGCGTCACGCTGGCTCCTCCGACGATGACGATGCGGCCATTCGCATGCGTGTCCGGCGACTGTTTCATCGCCGCCACCGCCAGCTTGAACGGCTCGGTCGCGTCGCCGCCGAAGCAGATGAACGTGCAGTCGAGCCCGTACCCGCGGGTGAATTCCCGGGCCGCCTCTCTCAGCGGTTCGTCCGCACCGATCACCCGCTCCACGCCGCTTCGCCGCGCCGTCTCCATGCGGAGCGGAAAGCGATCCGCTCCAAGCACATGCGCGCCGGACAACTGCGCCAGCTGACCGGTCAGCTGGCCGACCAGCCCGAGTCCCATCACGAGGGCGTTCTCGCCCAGCTGCAGCTCCGCCCGGCGCACAGCTTGCAGCGCAGTAGCGGCCAGCGCGATGAAGGCGCCTTCCTCAAAGCTAAGCTGATCCGGCAGCGGGGTGACCAGATTCACCGGCGCAACCGCGTGGGTGCCGTGCACCGCATACTCGCCACCCATGCAAGCGACACGCTGCCCTACTTGGAATCCGGCTACGTTCTCTCCGACCTGCACGATACGGCCGGCGTTCTGGTAACCGAAGCTCCTCCATTTCTCCTCCGCCGGATTCGCTCCTTCTTTGCTGCGAACGCTCCCCAACTCCGTCCCGGCGCTGATGACGGATGCTTCCACCTCGATCAGCATTTCCCCCGGACCGAGATCCGGAATCGCCTGCTCGATCACCGCCAAACGCCCAAAGTTCGACTTCGCCAATACTTTCCGCATGCTTGCCATACCCTTTTTCCCCCTGTCAAAATGGTGTTCAACCTTATTTCCAGCGCAATATCGGCTTCTCGCTAAGCAGCAGATGGCTCATCAGCCGGTCTTGCATGTCGATGCGCACCTGTTGGTAAGCCGGATCGTCGGCCACGTTGCGGAGCTCCTTCGGATCCTCTTGCAAGTCGAACAACGTTGCTCCCCCCCGGGACCCGTGCGGGGCCGCATACCAGTACTTGTACCGCGAGGTACGGATACATTTTTCATGAAGATTCTGGTTGTTGGACGTATACTCGCAAAGAACCGCTTCCTTGCCTCTCTCCTTGCCTTGCATGATGGGTCGCAAGCTCTCCCCTTGCACGGTCGGAGGAATGCGCAATCCCGCGTAATCCATGATCGTCGGCGCCAGGTCGATCAGTTCGACTTGATCTTCGACCAACGGCACCAGCTTGTCGTCCGCATTCAGCGGGGGCTTAATAATCAGAGGCACACGAATGCAGCTCTCGTAAAAGGCGCCTTTGCCGAACAGGCCGAAATCGCCGAGCATCTCCCCATGATCCGATGTAAAGATGATCAGCGTATCGTCCCACAACCCTTTTTCCCGCAACGTCGTAAAAAGTTTCCCCACCATGTCGTCAACAAAAGTGCATAGCCCGTAATAAAAAGCCATCCAGCGCCGCAGCAGCTCTTCGGTCGGGCCTTTGTCCGGGTTGGGGCGCTTCAGATACAACTCGGATAATTGCATTTCGTCTTGCGAGTACATTTCCGCGTATTCT
>JAJFMO010000318.1 GCA_020697475.1 Paenibacillaceae bacterium
AGCTGCAAGCGCAAGTGGAGGAGATCAGCGGAGTGGAGTGGTTGGATCCGCTGGAGGCGTGGCGACAACAGAGGCTGGCTGGATACGCCAATAATGAAATTGTGGTGCGCAAGGCGATTCGCGAGCTGGGACTCGAGGTGGAGTAGATGGGCGAAGGAATCGCGGGAGATGCGGGTAGTGCGGCGTTCCTGCCGGATCGGTTGCCGGCTTACATCGATCATACGTTGCTGAAGCCGGAAGCCGGGGCTGCTGCGGTAGAGCGGTTGTGCGAGGAAGCGGCGCAATTTCGGTTCTACAGTGTGTGCGTAAACGGGGTCTGGGTAGCGCTATGCAGCCGACTGTTGGCCGGCACTGGTGTGAAGGTTAGCGCGGTATGCGGCTTTCCGCTAGGCGCTGCGGTGACAGGCGTGAAGGCGTATGAAGCGGAACAGGCCGTGGCAGCTGGAGCGAGTGAGATCGATATGGTGCTGCCGGTCGGGAAGTTAATCGACGGCGATGAGGCGGCGGTCCGAGACGATATTGCTGCTGTCGTGGCCGCGGCTGGCGATGGCACAATCGTCAAGGTCATTATGGAGACGGGGCTGTTGACCGATTCCCAGAAGGTGACTGCTTGCAGACTGGCGGTTGAAGCGGGCGCGCACTTCGTGAAGACGTCGACCGGCTTCGGGCCGGGTGGCGCGACGGTCGACGACGTGCGCTTGCTGCGCGCGAATGTGCCGGCTGGCATGGGCGTCAAGGCGTCCGGCGGCATTCGCGATCTGGACGCCGCACTCGCGATGATCGCGGCAGGCGCGACGCGGCTCGGGACGAGCGCCGGCGTGGCGATTATGCAAGGCGTTGCCGCCGCAGGCGGCAGCGGCGCCGGGGGCGCTGGTGCTGGAGGCGCAGGCGGGTATTAGGCAAATGCTCTCCCGAGCAGGCGGGTATTAGACGTGCGGAACGGAAGCGGGGGGGGAGTAGTCGGGTATTAGGCGGACGACCTAGCGCGGTCGGGATCTGGCTGTCTTGACAGCGCCTTGCCCCGATTAGGATCCGTGAAGATGCCGTCT
Source organism: Paenibacillaceae bacterium (assembly GCA_020697475.1). Classification (GTDB taxonomy): domain Bacteria; phylum Bacillota; class Bacilli; order Paenibacillales; family NBRC-103111; genus JAJFMO01. The sequence continues at coordinate 1,050 of JAJFMO010000318.1, forward strand.
AACGATTGTGAGCGACGTTATTCGGGGTGTTTTTCTTGTTTTTAGATATTAACGACTGTGAGCAACGCTATTTCGCTGTTTTGTATGGGAGTTCGGTCTAAAAAGACCAAATAACGCTCGTGGCAATCGTTACAATCGAACATCCCGATTTATGGGGCTAATAGCGACGCTGACAATCGTTACAACCGTTACAAGTCCCTACACCTTGCGGAATACGCGTAAATAGCAGATCGGCAACGCCAGCAACGATGTCGCGACATTGAAAATCGTCTGAGCATGTGCGATCTGCCCGGAAGCCGTGGAGGAGAGCATGACGCTTGCTTCGTACAGCACCCACAACAGCGGGTAGAACAACAGCGCCCCGCCGATGTTCAGGATAATATGCGCCCAAGCAACGAGCTGCCCGTACTTGGTGCCGCCGATAGCGGCCATGAACGCGGTGGCGCACGTGCCGATGTTGGCGCCGATCGTGATCGCGATGCCGAGCTCGACGGAGATCGCCTGCACCGAGGCAAGCCCCATCGTCATGGCGATCGTCGCTGCGCTGCTTTGGATAACGGCAGTCAGGCAAGCGCCTGCCACCATGCCCCATAGCAGGCTCTTTTTCGACTCTTCGACGAACCAGGCAAACAAGCCGCGCGACTGCAAGGCCGGGGTGATTGTCTGCATAATTTCGATACCGATCAAGATGCAGGAGAACCCGCAAACCGCGAGGGCAAGGTAACGAGTGCTTTTGAACCATCGGGCCAATAGTGGAAATTTCACGTTCTCTCGGTCGGGCACAATCCAGGAAGCAAGCCACACGATTGCGGAGACGATCAGCGCGTTCACCGCGTAATGGTTCATATTTAACCCGATCAGCTCGGTCGTCAGACAGGTGCCGATGTTGGTGCCGAGGATGATGCCGAGCGTTCGTGGGAAGGTCATCAGTCCGGTATTGACCAAGCCGATCGTGATGACGGTGATCGCACTGCTGCTTTGGAGCAGCGCGGTAAGTCCCGTTCCGGTGAGCATGCCTCTGAGCGGTGTGCGAGTGAACCGTTCGAGTGCGCTATGCAAGTACGGACCGGCCAGGCAATGCATGGCGAGCTCCATAACCTTCATCCCGGCGAGAAAGATGGCAAGGCCGATTGCCAGCGGAAGCGCTATGGTCATCAACGTTTGTCCAGCCCCTTTCGTTAACGTCTCAGGAAAGTTTATCCTCCGCTGATTGTTCGACGTCTTGATCATCGGGTTTCGCCAAAGGGGCGGTGACAGCCGATGATCCTCGTACCAATATATGAGCGACGCCGGACGGGCATGACAAGCCGGGGATCGGACGGATTCGGAATTCGGTTGGGGAGAAAGTAAACGAGGAAGTCAGGGAGGTTATGTACGGATGGAAAAAAAGGAATTCAGTACATACGAAGAAGCGGTCGCTTGGATCACCGGGCTGGTTACGTTCGGCATTCGGCCGGGACTGGAGCGGATGAAATGGATGATGGAGCGGCTGGATCATCCCGAGCGACGGCTGAAATTTATCCATGTCGCCGGGACGAACGGCAAAGGCTCGACGTGCGCGATCTTATCTGAAGTGCTGCACCGGGCTGGCTACGATGTCGGCACATTTACCTCACCCTACTTGTACAAATTTACCAATCGCATCCAGTATAACGGTGACGATATCCCGGAAGACGATTTGCTTCGCCTGACGAATCACATCAAACCGCTGTATGACGAATTGGCGGCAACGGAGCTGGGATCGCCAACGAGTTTTGAAATTTGCACTGTGCTGGCCATCCTCTATTACGCGACCGTGACGTATCCCGACTATGTCGTGCTGGAGACTGGACTCGGGGGAAGGCTCGATTCGACCAACATCGTAGCGCCGGTTGTGTCCATCATTACGAACATCGGGCATGACCACATGGACGTACTGGGGGACACAGTGGAAGCGATCGCCGGCGAAAAAGCCGGAATTATTAAAGGAGGCGTGCCCGTAGTCAGCGCCGTCGAGCAGCCGGAGGCGATCGCGGTGTTGGAGCGGGTGTGCAAGGAGAAACGGACGAGCTTGTACTTGTTGGGCCGGCAGTTTTCGTACGTACCCGTTGCGACGGGGTGGGACGAGCAGGCGTTTGATTTCAGCGGGCCGTTCCGGAAGATTCCCGGCTTGGAGATCGCATTGAACGGGGAGCATCAGTTTAAAAATGCCGCTGTTGCCGTCATGGCGTTGGAGGTGCTGCGCCAGTATTATGCGCTGATCGTCGACGACGTCGTGCTGCTTGAGGCGCTGAAGGGCGTAAGTTGGCCGGGGCGGCTGGAATTCGTCGGCGAGCATCCGCGCATTTTGCTGGATGGGGCGCACAATCCCGAAGGCGCTGCGACTCTGACCGCAGCGCTTCGGGCGATTCGTCCGGCGGAGGGTGGCAAAGTGCGGCTGATGACGGCGATGATGGCCAACAAAGATCATACCGGTTACTTGCGCGAAGTGTTGCCGCAGGTGGACTCGCTGATTGTGACCCAGGCGGACTTCCGCAATACGCTCGAGGCGGAACGGCTGGCGGAGGTAGTCCGTAGGGTTCAAGGGGAGATGGGGCTATCGTTCGAGCTCGCAGTCGAGCCGGATTGGCGGGCGGCGCTCGCGCAGTTGCAGCAGCAAACCGGAAGCGACGACCTGGCTGTCGTATCGGGTACGCTGTACATGATCTCCGACGTCCGCTGCGCTTTGCTTGGCCATGCGACGTCGGAGAAGGGCTGGTAGCGTGATAAACAGAGCCACTGCAGTGGATGTCGATTTTATGGTGAATACGGAAGCGGATAATCGCCATGTCATCGAACTTAATCGGAAGTTGGGCTATATGGAAGTGCGGCGTGGGCCGATTTGGGATGACGTTATTCGTGTCAGTTTGATTAAGCATGTGTAATGAAGTTGTTGGCTGTAACGGCCATAGCGGAAGCTTAGACGGCTATACGAGCCACTTCCAATTCGTAACGGCCATGGCAGCAGCTTACTGGCTATTTTCACTGTGAAATAGGGGCAATAAGGGTTGTAAGCTGCTGTCATGGCTGTTAGCCAACGACTCCTGCGTTTCAAGAGGTTTAAGCTGCGCTCATGGCCGTTACCGCAGGCAAGTGTCTTTTGGAATTGTCCGATTCACCATAGCGAAGTTGGTTTAGAACGCTAACGATTGCCAGCGACGCTAATCGGCTGAAATTCGTCCTTTTCAGAATCTAACGATCATGTGCGACGTTATTTCGTTCATATTCATGGAAATCAAGAGATATGGCTCAAATAGCGTCTGTGACAAGCGTTAGAACGAATCAGACCTCCGTATTGCAAAAATAAAGCTTGTGACCATCGTTAGAGCGGTAGAACTCGCGGAATAGCATCGCCCGGTAACGTTCCAACGAATGGCCAGGCTCGAAAAAGGATCAGGGTGGTTTACCACCTATTCACCTATGGTGTGCACATAAAAAACGCAACATCCTGAAAGGATTGTTGCGTTTTTCTACGTTTTTCACGTGTACAGCAATGTGATAACGAGCAACTCATACAGTACCAAAGTCATAATCGTCTCATTGTAGTAAGGATTGCCAAAGTACGGCCGATGCCCCCCTTGATGTGGTACGGCCACATGCAACAATCCGTCCTGGCAATTGACAATCCGCCCAACGATTGTCTGTCCGTCCATTGTTTCGATGCGGACGTATTGATTTGCGTGACGTCGGCATATATCGCGCAAGCGATCGCGGACCGCCCGTAAATTTTGTGTAATATGCGAATCCGCTTTATAAATCACATGCGGTTCAGGCTTTGCCATTTGAAAACTCATCTTAATGCTTCGCCTCCGGTATATTCTTATCCATGTATCGTATGCCAACGTCCTGAGGATGTTCATTACTAAACATGGACCGTCCGCAGGAACGGTTTGTAAGTGTTTTCAGTTTTGTTACACAAATGAAATATTTCTGTTATCGTCCGATAACACGACAGGAGTATAGTAATTGGCAAGACCCCTTTTGAATATAAAACTTTTCGAGCCTACCGGTTGCGGTGGGCTCGCTTTTTTTGTACGCTTGAGAAAATGATTGATTCCAGGAGGCCGACACGATGACGCAACAAACGACGAACAGACCGAACATTCTGATTTTTATGACCGGCACTGCTGCCCGTCGCGGGCGACGTTCTTCAGCGGTCTGTACCCGACCGAGCACGGCGTCTGGAACAACGTTGAAGTGGGCAACGCCCTCTCACGCGGTTTGTTCGATGATGTTCGGCTGTGGAGCGAGGACCTGAGTGACAGCGGGTATGAAATGTACTTTTCCGGTAAATGGCATGTCAGTGCCGTCGAATCCCCGACCGACCGTGGCTGGGAGATGACCCCGAACCCTCGAGCTCAAGCAAGGGACAATCGGTCGAAGCCGGCCGCCAACAAGCCGAATACGCGGGAGTGGGGATTGTACACGAAGCTGAACGAATCGCCGCAACCGCACCCGGCTGAACGCGAAGAAGCGCAAATCATCCGGCCGGGCTATCCGACGTACACGCACTACGGTACGAAGGACAACCCGTTCAACGATCGCAACGTGATAGACGATGCGATCTCGCGCATCGCCGCCCGCGCCAAAGAGCTCAGCGGAGGGTCAAGTCAGCCGTGGTGCCAATACATCGGGCCGCTCGGACCTCACGATCCGTATTTCGTTCCTCAGCAGTACTTGGATATGTACAACATTGAAGATATTGAGCTGCCCGCGAGCTTTCACGATCCGATGCTGGACAAACCCGCTTTATACCGCCGAACGAGGGATCGTTTCGCCCAGCTGACAGAACAAGAGCACCGTGAGGCATTGCGCCATTATCTCGCGTTCTGCACGTACGAGGACGCTTTGTTCGGCGACGTGCTGAAAGCTCTGGACGAGTCGGGGGAGCGGGACAACACGGTCGTCATCTATCTCTCCGACCATGGCGATTACGCCGGCGAGCACGGGTTATGGTGCAAAGGGCTGCCGAACTTCCGCTCCGCTTACCACATACCGGCGTTGATCCGTTGGCCTCAAGAGTTGCACAACCCCGGCCGCATTGTGGATGCGTTCGTCTCGCTCGCCGACTTCGCGCCGACGTTCCTCGAGCTCGCCGAGGTGGCGTACGATCGCAAGATGACCGGCCGCAGTCTGCTGCCTTTCCTGCGTGACGAACCGGCGGCTGATTGGCGGCAAGAAATGTTTACTCAGAGCAACGGCAACGAACTGTACGGAATCCAACGTTCGGTGATGACCGATCGTTACAAGTACGTGTTCAACGGGTTCGATTACGACGAACTGTACGACTTACAGGCCGATCCCGACGAGTTGTTCAATTTGGCGCAGAAGCCGGAATACGAGGGAATTGTACGTGAGCTGTGCGGGAAGTTGTGGAAGTTCGCTCACGCCCACGACGACGTCTGCATTAATCCATATATTATGGTGGCGCTGGCACCTCACGGTCCGGGCGTTGCTTTCCGCTGACTTGTCGGGGGACAGGAATTGGCAAATCGATCGGGTCATCGGATCGGGTAGATTTGCCTTTTCCCTCCGCTTATGCTATGATCACACTACTGGGAAAAATGAATACGCAATTCACGTGTTGAAAAGTGTGGCATTTTTTTACGAATGATACTTTTTTCAATGTGTGAATTTTTTTATGAAAAAGGAACATGTTAATTTGACCCAGGAGGTAAACCCAATGCAAACAGGAACAGTAAAATGGTTCAATGCTGACAAAGGCTTCGGATTCATCGAAGTGGAAGGCGGCAAAGACGTATTTGTTCATTTCAGCGCGATCACCGGCGAAGGCTTTAAGACGCTGGACGAAGGTCAACGCGTCGAGTTCGACGTCGTGCAAGGCAATCGCGGCCCGCAGGCTGAGAACGTCGTTAAGGTGTATTAATCCACCTGTACGAGAACCCGCTCTTAACTCACGTTGAGAGCGGGTTTTTGTTTTGTTGCGAACCCCCAGCTAACGGAGTGTGTTATGATATAACCATTCATGGGGAGGGAAGTGGGCGGGATGACCAGGCTGATCGACTTTTTGGCGCAAATCGTCAACGGGATTCATGATTTGATCGTAGCTATGGCGAAAAGTCGGGGGCTGACGCTGACCGACAAGGACCTGCACTTCTGGATCGTCGGCGGGATCGGCATCGTCCTCTATGCGGTGACGAACGTCGTATTCAAGCGGCTCGCCCGTCTGAGTATCGAAATAATCTCGTTCATTTATACGTTCACCGTGCTTGTCGTCATCGTGTTCGCCCTGGAGATCGAGCAGAAGATCACACACCGCGGCGACATGGAGTTTCAGGACATCGTCTTCGGACTATGGGGCTTTATTCTGATGTTTGCCTTGTATTTGGCGATCGTGTTGATCGTTATGGCGGTAGGAAAGTTGATCAAGAAGCGAAAAAAACGCTGACCACCGTTCCCGACAGGGGACTTTTTTGTTATAATGGGATGAAGAAAATAATTCTTTATTAAACACAAAAGAAGAATTTATTTCGCGATAGAAAGGGGTAAGACGTTGATCAGTTTCGAGGAGCTCGTTCTGTCCAGGCTTGACAGGTTGTCGCCGGGACAAAGGCGTGTTGCGGAACACATGCTGCGTCAGTTGGACAAAACGAGCTACGATACAATCGCAATCATCAGCAAAGAAGTCGGCGTCAGCGAAACGACGGTGATTCGGCTTGCTTATGCGCTGGGGTTCAACAGCTTTTCCGAGATGCAACGGGTGGTGCGCAGCCAAATTCTCGACGGCGGCAATGGCAGCACCAGCACCAGCAACGGCGTTGGGGGCGGGCAATCGGAATCATCGGCGCCGACCGATGTACATCCGTTCACGGCGATGATCGAGAACGATATCCGCATCTTGCAGCAACTGAGCAGGCAGCTGAACGTCGAGCAGGTGCAGGACGTAGTCGGGAGGCTTATTCAAGCTGACAGCGTTTATGTCGCCGGCGGGCGCACTTCCTATTCGGCGGCGGTATGGTTCTCGATGGCGCTTGGATTTTTGCGGGAAAATGTAACGCTCGTGCCGACAGGCGGCGATGTATTTAACCAATTGCTTGGAGTAACCGGTCGATCGGCGGTCGTCGCCATCTCGTTCCCCCGCTACGCCAAAGAAACGCACAAATTCGCCGCGACGGCGAAGGAATTGGGGGCGTCGATCATCGCCATCACCGACCATCGCCTCTCGCCGATCGGCAGTATAGCAGATGCGGCGCTGTTCGTCGGCCCCAACCGCGACCAGATCGGCATCAACTCGGTGTCGGCAGTCATCAGTCTACTGAATTTGGTTGTCACCGGAGTTCGCATAAGTGACCACACCCGCGCCACTACCCGGCTGCAAAAGCTGGAAAACTTGTATTCCCAGTACGGAAACCTGATAGAGTGATTTTCGAGGAGGAGCCCAATATGATAAAGAAAATCGCGAATACAATCGCGTGTTCGATGCTGGCGGCCGTTGTGGCGGCCGGCTGTGGCGGGGGAGCAGGTCAATCCGGACAATCCGGACAATCC
>JAJFMO010000319.1 GCA_020697475.1 Paenibacillaceae bacterium
TTCTTCATCGACAAAGCGGCTGGTTCCGCCGCAAATCACTTCCAGCGGCCGATTCTCTCGAATTCGTATTTCTTCCAGAGTGTCGGCGTCATCCGTTGATAGATTCCCGAGCAGGCGTTGAAATCGCGCGGGCAATATCGCCAGAATCGTCTGTTCCATGATCTCTGAGCCTCCTGTCGAGCAATTCCCAATTCCGTCAGGAATCGCTCACCTCGTAAGCTTCTTCCCGCAAGTTGTCCAGATCGCTTAAAACATATGTATGCTTGGACCGTTCAAATATGACTTGGGATGCGCGAGGAATTCGTTCCTGCTTTTGCCTACAAATTAGCAGACTCGCGAATCCTCGTTCACTTTTTGAGAATCCCAACGAAGATGAACGCTACGCCGGCCAGGACGAGCAACAGCTTGCTGAAAGACATCTTCTCTGCGATGCCGATCAGCCCGAGCGCCGTCGTTGACAGCAGGACAAAAGGTCCGACGATCGCTAAGCCGGAATTGACCAACAGCGCTTTGTCAACCTGGTTGAGCCTTAACATGATCATCGCTGCGGTGATCTCCAGACAACCGGACACCACTCGCAAAGTGGCCATACTGAGCACAATTTTATGAAACATTCGTTTCTCCTCCTCAAAACTTTTCAAGTCCAAGCCTTCCCTTTTCTCCTAATCTATGCGGGCTTGTCAGCTTTTAGCCTATCGGAGCAGTCGTTTCTTCCGATTCCTTGGCGCCGATGGGCACCAGCACGGGGAAAATCGCATACGATGTTGCAAAAGCTAATCACAGTGAGGAGAAAAAAAGGTATGGAGGCATCCACACAACAACCGCTTGCTTGGCCGAAAAAGTTATCCGATCCGAGCGGCAAGCGAACCGCAAAACCGCGCAAGCTGGGAACGACGATGGTGATCGACAAGGGACTCGGCATCCATGCATTCGAGGATTTGCTAGCGACGGCCGGTGAGCATATTGATATGATCAAAATCGGCTTCGGCACGACAATGCTGTATCCGCCCGCGCTGCTGGCTGAGAAGATCGAATTGGCGAAAGCCCGCGGCATTCTGATCTATCCAGGTGGAACACTGTTGGAAGCGGCGGTCGCTCAAGGATTGGTCAACGAGTTTCTGCGAACGGCAGACCGTCTGGGATATACGGGTATCGAGGTGTCCGACGGGACGATCGAGATGGATATAAGGCAACGCAGCAAGCTGATCAGGCAGGCGGTATCGGAGGGTTTTACGGTCGTCAGCGAATATGGAAAAAAATGTTGGGGATCTTCCATTGATATCGACGAGCTGCTGGAAACGGTGCATGAGGATCGCGAAGCGGGGTCCAGCTTGGTTACGATTGAAGGCAGGGAGTCGGGGGCAGGCGTCGGGATCTATGATGAGAAGGGCAAAGTACAGGATGAGCAAGTGCTCGATGCTTTGCGCCTCATTCCGGACAGCCGACGGGTGATCATGTGGGAAGCGCCGCAGAAAGATCAGCAGGTGCACTTGATCAAGCTGCTCGGTCCGGACATTCATATAGGCAATGTCGCGCCGCAGGATATTATTTCATTGGAAGCGTTGCGCCGAGGACTGCGTTCCGATACGTTCGGGCTCGGCTTGATCGCCGAAACCGCCGGGGTGAACGTTCTATAAGGAAACAAGCCTTCATAGACTGTAATGGTTTGATTGCAATGGCTGATTACGGTTTATGGGGGCGGATTTGGGGAAAATGGGCGGAGACCTTGTGCTGCTGCTGTTGATTGTGATCGGAATCTTAGGCAGGTCGCATATCATTACGACGGCGGCTTGTGTGCTTCTGGTTGTAAAATTGATCAGTCTGGACCGGTTTTTTCCGACAATCGAACGAAGGGGGCTGGAACTCGGCCTCCTTTTTCTGACGATGGCAGTGCTCGTCCCGTTCGCCACGGAGAAGATCAGCTTCAAGGATATGGTGGCGGTGTTCACCAATTGGCCGGGGATTATCGCATTGACCGGGGGGGCGATCGCCACTTACATGAACGGCAAAGGGCTGGAAATGTTAAAGATCGACCCCCAGCTCATCGTCGGACTGGTCATCGGGTCGATCTTCGGCATTGTGTTTATACGCGGCATCCCGGTCGGGCCGTTGATGGCCGCCGGCATTACCGCTTTGCTGTTGAAAATCGCTCAGATGATCTTCGGCAAGTTGTAGCTGCTTCAAAATAAATAGTCCGGTAAATAAAGTTTCGCTTTTATTTACCGGACTATTTTCAATTATCAGCTACAATCAGCGACGATCGGCTGGACCGCCGACAAATACTTGCTCGCCGGCGTCGAGGCCGTAGGCGGTGTGCAGCGCTTTGACGACTTCAGCTAAGCGGCTGCTCTCGATGATGCAAGACATCTTGATTTCAGAGGTGCTGACCATATTGATGCTGATGCCGAGTCCGCTGATGACCCGGAACATGGTCGCTGCGACCCCGGGATTGCTGACCATGCCGGCTCCGACGATCGATACTTTGACCAGCCCCGTCTCCGACGTGACATCGCGAAACTCGACATCGTGCCGGATCTTCTTGATCACATCCAAAGCGCGCTCCACATCGTTTAATGCCACGGTAAAAGAGAAATCGGCCTTACCGTCAATGACGCCGCTTTGTACGATAATATCCACATCGATCTGTTGGTCGGCGAGTGCACCGAACACTATGGCCAATTGCCCGGGTTTCTCGGTTACTCCCAAGATACTGATTCTCGCCACATTCTTGTCATAAGCGATGCCCCGAACGGCGACCCCTTGCTCCATGACGGCTTCCTCCTTCACTTGCGTACCTTCATTGTAAGTAAAGCTCGAGCGTACGACCAGATTCACATTATACCGTTTCGCGCATTCCACGGCTCGGGGATGCAGCACTGCAGCACCCAAATTGGCCAACTCGAGCATTTCGTCGTAAGAAATCTCCTTCAACTTGCGAGCCACGGGTACGATTCGCGGGTCGGTCGAGTAAATCCCGTCGACGTCCGTATAGATCTCGCAATCGTCGGCGATGATCGCCGCAGCCAAAGCGACGGCTGTCGTATCCGATCCGCCGCGTCCCAATGTTGTAATTTCCGATTCCTGGGTCATTCCCTGGAAGCCGGCAACGATTACGATATTGCCCTGCTTCAGCGATTCGAGCACGCGCCACGGCTGGATCCCGGTTATTCTCGCCTTGCCGTGCACCGGCTCGGTATAAATTCCAGCTTGCCAACCAGTATAGGAAACCGCCTTGCAGCCCCGGCTTTGGATAGCCATAGCAAGCAAAGAGCAGGAAACTTGTTCGCCGGTCGTGAGAAGCATATCCATCTCGCGCTGCGACGGGATTCCTTCGCACAGCTCGCGGGAGAGATCGATTAAATCATCCGTCGTGTCGCCCATCGCTGAAACGACAACGACGCACTGATGCCCTTCTCTGGCCCGTTCGACGATTCGGTTCGCCACCCTCTTCATCCTCTCGGCGTCGCCGACGGAGCTTCCCCCAAACTTCATTACGGTTAAAGCCAAAACAATCCTCTCCCTAACGAATGGTGCAAACTGAATGCGCGGACTTAGAATGAACGCTAGTTCCCCGCGCATCCTCAATGTCAAGCCCGGGAAATATATTTGCCTTCGCGCGTATCGATCAACAGGACGTCGCCTTCGTTGATGAACAGCGGAACTTGCACGTTCAATCCGGTTTCCAGCGTGGCATTCTTGGACGCGCCTGTCGCCGTGTTGCCTTTGATCCCAGGTTCTGTTTCCACGACTTTCAGTTCGATGCTGTTCGGCAAGCTGATCCCCAATATTTCACCCTGATAAGACATGATATTGATGTTCGAATTCTCTTTTAGGAATTTCAATTCCCATTCGAGTTGGCTTGCCGGCAACGTAATTTGGTCGTACGTTTGAGTATCCATGAACGTATGCTCATTGCCGCTCGCATACAAATACGTCATTTCTTTGTTCTCGATGTGGGCTCGTCCAACGTTCTCGCCGGCGCGAAACGTGCGCTCCACTGTGTTGCCGTTGCGCAAATTTTTCAGTTTGGAACGGACGAACGCTGCACCTTTGCCCGGTTTGACGTGTTGGAAGTCAATTACGGTAAATAGATCATTTTCCACTTCGATCGTCAAGCCTGTCTTAAACTCGTTAACTGAAATCACAATATACCCTCCTAAATTTGGTTGTAAATGTTGGTCATTTAGTGAATTTCGATAAGTTCCTTGGGAGAATGGGTCAAAATATGAATTCCGGAGTCGGTCATAATGACATCGTCCTCGATCCGCACACCGCCAAATCCCGGAATATAAATCCCCGGTTCGACGGTGACCGCCATCCCCGGTTGAAGAACGATTGCGCCTTGCTTGGACAAGCGGGGCGCTTCATGGATTTCCATGCCAAAACCATGGCCTGTGCCGTGACCGAATTGTTCGCCGTAGCCTGCTTGTTCGATAACATCCCGGGCTAAGGCGTCGCCTTGCTTGCCGGTCATGCCCGGTTTCAACCCGTCCAAGGTACGCAACTGCGCCGATAGCACAAGTTCATAAATCTCCTTATGACGATCGGTCGGCTTGCCGATAAACACCGTTCGCGTCAAATCGGAGCAATAGCCTTGATAGTAGGCGCCGAAATCAAACGTGACGAATTCGTTCGCCTGCAACACTTTATCGCTGGCGACGCCATGCGGCAATGCCGACCGTTCACCCGATGCGACGATCGTATCGAACGAAGAGCTTTTCGCGCCGTGCTTCCTCATGAAAAACTCGATTTCCAGCGCAACGTCCCGTTCGGTCAGTCCTGGTTTGACGTAGCCGAGCAAATGATTGAACGTTTTGTCGGCCAGATCCGCTGCTTCCTGCATAATTCGCTGCTCGTCCGAATCCTTGATCATTCGCAGCAACTCCACCCATTGGTGAGTGGGAACGAGGTCGATTCCTTGCAAGGAAGCTGCGTAAGCCTGATAGGTGCCATAGGTTACGCTGTCCTGCTCGAAGCCAAGCCGCTTGAGCCCGAGCGATTGAAGCAACTCGCGCACTGTATCGATCGCATCCGGCAGATGCTTCACGACTTCGAAGCCAACCGCTTGCTTGCCGGCTTGCTCCATATAGCGGAAATCGGTCAACAAATACGCACGCTGTGCGGTAATCAGCACATATCCCGATGTGCCGGTAAAGCCG
>JAJFMO010000320.1 GCA_020697475.1 Paenibacillaceae bacterium
CTCAACCGGTCAAACAAGCAACGCCTAAAACCGATACGGCAATGGACAAGGCGGCCAAGGAGGAGGCGACGCTCAATTTTTTCACTCCGACCTGGGTGACGGATGAAGAATATGAGTCGATTTTCGCCGGGCCCTTGAAGAAGAAGTACCCGAATATTCATCTGGAGCGCCAAGCGGCCGGGAAAGATGTCAGCCTTGAGAAGCTGATCGCTGCCGGTCAAGCTCCGGACGTGATGATCCAAGGAGCTGGACCCGACCTGATTAATTTGCAGGAACTCAAGCTCGCCTACGATCTGGCGCCCCTCATTAAACAGAACAACCTTGATCTGAAAAAGTTCATTCCGTCTGGCCTCGACATGGTCAAGCTATACTCGGGCAATGGGACGTTAACGGCGCTGCCTTTTACGATGGGATTTCGCACGATGTACTATAACCGCGACTTGTTCGACAAGTTTGGGGTCCCGTATCCGGCGGCGCACCAGTCGTGGGAAGACACGATCGAGCTGGCGAAGAAGGTGACGCGCACCGACGGCGGGACGCAGTATTTCGGCTTGAGCTTGAACGGCGCGCAATACTTGCCGATCAAGAACGAAGCGCGTGCGGATTTCGTCGACTCGAAGACGAACAAAGCGATCGTCGATAACGATGTGTGGAAGAGAGTGTTCAACTTGACGCGGCAGGTGTATCAAATTCCCGGCAACGAAGGTTCGTTCAAGGGGGCCAACGGCATTTTCATGAAGGACAAACGATTGGCGATGCTGGTGGCGAGCAACGAGTTACGCAACATGATCGATATCAATTGGGATGTGACGGCCATTCCCACTCTGAAGGAAAGCCCGCGCATCGGCGGCTATTCGCAAGCGGTCGGGTTGTCGATCTCGGCGACGAGCAAGCACAAAGAGGCGGCTTTCTTGTTTATCCTCAACACTCTTTCCGACGAAGTGCAGCTGGAGATGGCCCGTAACGGCAGACCGAGCCCACTCACCGACAAGAAGTTTGTGGACGCCTTCGGCAAAGGGATGAAGAACGTCACCGACCAGCATTTGAGCCGTGTTCTTGACATTGATTTTACGGTGCCAAAGTCGGTATCCGAGTACGATAACATCGGGCAGAAGGAAATGACAGCGGCACTCGCCGATGTGGTGACGAACGGCAAAGACATTAACACGGCCTTACGGGAAGCAGGGGATCGGATCAACCAAGGGATACAAGCGGAACTGAGCAAGTAAAGCGATGACGAAGAGGATGGCTGACGCACGGGACAACATGGCGAGCGGAGGTCATCCTCTTTTTCATAAACATTTTTTAAGAAGAGGGTGACATTGATGGGTTGGAAAAAAGGTTTGGTGGCGCTGTCGGCATTGCTGGCTCTGATGGGTGTCAGTCAGACGGCGCTGGCGGACAATGTCGTGACGTATGTGACCGGTGTGTCGACTGGAAGCGGAGGCGCGGGGCAGTACGACAGTGCGACGGGAAAGTACTACAAGCTGAGCTTGGTTAGCGAGAATAACCCCAATACCGGGGACACGACGCCGCAGTTCAAGCAATACGACTTGCTCTCCTCGGCGGACGGGCTGACCTACACGTATGACCGCACGCTGGTCGACGAAGCGGATGTGACGCTGTTGTACGAAGATTTCGACAATTACAACAACAGTGTGAGTTCGGATTGGAGTGTGGATAAAGGAACGTGGCAGGTCGTTCTTGACGGGACCAACACTTATAAGCAGACCGGTGCGGGGAATGGTGTGGTGAGCAGGATCGGCGGCAGCGGATGGACGGATTATGCCGCATCGGCGGACGTCAAGCGATTGGGTGATGGCGCGGCTCTGCTGGGAAGGTATCAGGACGATAGCAACTACTACCAGTTGATGCTGTCCTCCACGGACTGGACGCTGAATAAACTTGTCGGCGGAACGTGGACGACGCTGGATTCGGGGGCGTTCGCGACTTCCACGTCCACTTATTACAATGTGAAGCTGGTGTTTGCCGGAACGAATATCCAGGCGTACATCGACGGGACGAAAGTGTCCGAGGTGACGGATTCCAGTCTCGCTTCCGGCACGGTCGGGCTGCGCTCGACGAACGGCCAAGCGTATTTCGATAATGTGCGTGCCGTCCAGCATATGCTTCTTGACGATTTTGCGAGCGGGACAGGGCAATGGACGGTGGACAAAGGAACATGGACAACGTACACGGAAACGTATGCTTCGGGCAACCCCGACAATACGGTGTATGAGCAGTCCGGGTCCGGCAGCGGTATTGTGTTTGCGGGAAGCGCGGCTTGGACGGACTATACCGTTTCGGCTTATGTGAAGCGGGTCGGGACGGGCGCCGGAATTCTTGGGAGAGTGCAGGACGACCAAAACTTTTACCAACTGATTATCAGCAGCGGCTCCTGGACGTTGAACAAATTTGTCGGCGGCGTTTGGAGCACGTTGGAGACCGGGAATCATACGTTCTCCAATACAAACTATTATCATTTGCAAATGATTTTCTCGGGCTCCACGATCAAAGTGGGGATTTGGGACGAGAACGGCAATCCGATCGTCGACAGCCCGAACAGCGACACTCCGGTGACGGCGACGGATACGAGCTTCGCGTCGGGCAAGATCGGCCTGCGGGCGAACACCGGTCACGCCTTCTTTGACAATGTGGCGGTGGGCGGTCTGATGACCGATGCGCTGTATCGGTCCCAGCATTGGATCAAGTCGCCGGTGACCGGCCACTGGTCGATTTGGACGAAGCGGCAATACGGGACGAGCGGTGCGGATGGAGCGGCGCAAAATTTGCTCGCGCTCACGAGCATGGACGGCAAAATCAACGGGCAATACATGATGGTTTACGCAGGCTATCCCGACGGCAACCGCTCGGGGGATCTCGGTCTGTTCACCGATGACGACCCCGCTCATTCGCGGTATATCGTATCGGCGGATACACCGAACGGATACGTCAATATTTACAAGTTGAACGCGGACAACGACTATTTCGATTTGTCGGCAAGCCAGGCGGGTCATACCGACGGATTGATCAACCACATCGATTGCAGCACGGCGGGAATTAATTGTTATTCGGTCAACGGCAAGCACAATCTGGAAGCTCCAAGTTTATTGAAATTCAATGGGTACTATTATATTTTCGGCTCAGGGGTATCCGGTTGGCGGCCGAATCAGCAGCAGTACACGTATGCCTCAAGTCTGGGAGGGACATGGGCGGATGCGCAAAAAATCGGCGATTCATCGGGGTATCACTCTCAGTTGTTCTCGGTGGCGCAAATTTTTGGCAGTGCGCAGCACAGCTTCCTTTTCACTTCGACGCGCAACGGAGCGTTGTGGGGCGGCAAGTCGACGCAAGTGTATTTGCCGATGTATGTGAACAACCCGGGAAGCACGCCGAGCGCTGACTTCCGCTTCAGCACGAATTATTATGACTATATGGAAGCGAATTATACGACCGGCGAGGTCAAAGGCTATAACTATGATGTCGGCACCAAATTGGCGGTCAGCGGGGTGACGGCTGCCTATGATGATGGTACCAATACGCCGGGGAAGACGATTGACGGCAACGACAGCACATATTGGATCAACAATAATACGAAGGCAAGCGGTGTCATCACGTACGATCTAGGTTCCACTCATACGGTCAAGGCGGTCAAACTGCGGCTCGACGACAACGATCACAAGCGGGTGAACCATATCAAAATTGAAGTCGGTAATGGAACAACGTATACGACGATTTACGACGTAGATGCGAACGATGTGGGCGGGGTGACGGCAGCGATCGATTGGCTGCAGCCGATTCCTTTGCAGGATCGAACACAAAGCGGGCGTTACGTGAAGATTTCGTTGACCGGCGCGAATTCGGAAGGCGCGAACAATTACGGGTTCAAAATATATGAGGCACAAATTTGGGGAGATCCGGCGAACACGGCAGCGTCTGTGGACGAGACGTTCGCGTCGGGGACGCCGGGCAGCGCTCCAGCCGGCTGGACAGTAACGGCCGATGCCGGTACGAGCGCGACCGTCGAAGTCGACGGCGGAGACAACCGGCTGAAGCTGAACGATGGCAGTTCGAGCGGGAAAGTGACGGCGGCGAAAAGCTTCACGCGCCAGGAAGGGTCGACGGTGACCGCCAGCCTGGACTTCAAAGTATCGGCCGTGGGGAGCGGGGAGACGTTGGCGCTTAAGTCGGGCTCGGTGGAGGCGATCAAGATCACGAATGCTGCGAACGGGCTGGTGTTCTCGGATTCGCTCGGCGCCAATCAATTAATCGCGCCGATCACAACCGGAACGTGGTATCGGTTGAAAATCGAAGCGAACACGGATGCCGATACGTTCGACGTGTATTTGTCCACTCCGGGAGATGCTGATTTTGACGACAATCTGGTGCGCGGCGGCGGGCGGATGGATTTGCTGTCGAACGACATCCCGTCGTTTGGCAGTCTGGAGTTCGCCACTTCAGTCAGCGGCACCGGCCAATTGTGGGTCGACAACATCAAGGTGAACGGGCCGTTGTTTTAGGCAGTGTCGGCCGGTTGCGGCTGGCAACAAGAGAACGGCACCTTCTTTGCGACCGGGAGTCGCGAGGAAGGTGCCGTTTTTTCGTTGTTGTGCTATATCGGCCATGGTGGCACCTTAGAAGGCAGTTTGTGCGACTTTGCTGCTATAACGGCCACCACAGCGGCTTAGAGTTGTCTAATCCCTCGGAATCGATCGAATTAGACTTCTAAGCTGCTGCTGTGTCCGTTAACCGATCGAAGCTCCCTGTTTGCGGTTCTAAGCTGCCGTGGCGGCCGTTAGCGGCCGAACCGATCACTTCGTGGCGCATATCGACAGCCATTGAGGGAGAGCGGCCATCGGGTTCATTTTCCAATTGCAAAGGTTGTCAAGCTCCTGTTGGGAGGGAAGTGTTTCTTCTTCCTCATCCACCCAGTTGGTACCGTCTTGCGCAAACATTTCGTGCATCTGCTTGATGCTTAAACCTGACGAAACGACCGCGTTCACGATATCCTGCATACGCCAAGTGTACCTGGGGACTTCGTCGATGACGATAGGCCCGACCGAATCGTATGGCTTCACTACCGTTACTTTATCCGTATCCTTGCCAAAAGGTCTGGTAAGCGGATGTATGTCGTATAGGATATACGTGCCGCCGCTTTACATGGAATTCAGATCGGTTATCCAAATATGGACCCCGTTGGACGTGTAAACGAAATCGTACTCGTCACTGTTCACATGGCCAAGCTTCATCGTATCATCGCAAACAAATTCGATATCCCAACCGTGCTGCTCAGCGATCCTCGAGCTGTTTTCCAACTGTCTCTCCGATATATCGCAAGACGTTACTTTTGCCCCCATCAGATGGAAAGCAAATACGGCATGGTTGTCCCCGCTGGAAGGAACGCATATTTTCTTCCCTAGTAGGTCCGGAAATGCCGTCTTGATCATCGAAAGTGTTGTTGGATGAAAAGCCGATTCCGGATTCGCAGCAATTTTAGATATCGCTTCATCCGTCCGATATTTCAAATACCAGGTATCGGACCACTGATTCCAAATATTTTTTACATGATTCTGATTCATCTTCACTTCCCCCTCTATTCCCATTATGGAGTCGATGTTGGCAAAGCGGTAGGGAGGAATCGGTTATAGGCGAACTTTCCGCTAGACCATGTGTGCGGGTTCGTGAACAATATTGCTAATTTTCGATCGGCTTAGAGAAGTATTCTACGCTGTGGCAAGCTATAATGGGCGTATCTGATGAGAGAGGGGATTGTTCATTGGCAAAAGTGTGCGATTTTCAATTGACGGAAGACATGGTCGAGCAGTTTTACCGGGAGGGG
>JAJFMO010000321.1 GCA_020697475.1 Paenibacillaceae bacterium
CTGCGTCGTCCACTTTGCCGTTATCGGCCAGCACATCGGCTGCAGCGGACAGAGCAGTTGCCTGGTCGTCGATCGCCTGCAGTTCCGCTTTCATCTCCGCAGACAGCTCCACGTTGTAGTCCGAAAGCAGCTTCTCCGCAATGACCGCGCCGGCTGCCTTATCCTTCACGTTCTCGATCGCATTGAGCAGACCTTTGAACCCTTGGTGCCCGTGCTCCTCGTATGTAGACGAAGTCACCGTGGCTTGCCCCTCGACTTTAGCTTGCCCGTTCGCTTGCCCATTCGCCTGTCCTTCGGCTTTCGCCTGAACATTGGCGTTCACCTCCACGCCTGAGCTGCCGTTGTTGGCGTTCTCCGATTTGGCGAAGACGGATCCGGACATCAGGCTGACCGACATGGCACATGCTGCGATTATTACGACACTTTTTTTCATAAAATGTTCCCTCCAGATTTATTATTGGAAAAATATGCTTCATGCTAAGTTATTCGTCTGCCTCCCGGTATTTTGGGGGGGCCGTCCGACTGGTCACCACCTTTTTTTATAACATGGATTCCTGCGATGAACGTATCGAGCAGCAGGCGAAGACTTACATCCAGATCGAGCGGCATGCCGAACTGCCCTTTCAACTCTAGCGAAGCGAATCCGTGTAAAATGCTGCGCAACCCGCGAACGGCATGAATCGCGACGTCGCCCGCAAGCCCGTAGGCACTCAGCACGCGTACGGCAAGTTCAACAATGCCGCTCCCTACTCGCTGCACATCCGGATGCTGCAGATCGGGCATCCGCAGCGTCGCCTCGTACAAGCCGGGGTGACTGCGGGCAAAGTCGACGTATGCCTCGCCCAAAGCATGCACCGCATCGTCCCCCGCCCGTCCGACGGACGCCTGGGTCATGAGCTGATGAAGCTGCTCCAGCCCATAGACGGCCAGCTTGCTGCGCAGCCCCGGCAATCCGTTTACATGATTGTATAGCGAAGGGGAGCGAATCTGCAACTTCTGGGCGAGCGAGGCCAGCGTCACTTCGTCGAAGCCTTGCTCGTCGGCCATGTCGGCAGCGGCTTGCAGGACCGCTTGCAAATCGAGTACGCGTCGCTGGACCATATCAGCGGGCACCTCCTTGTTTGAGCTGCGCCGCCCGCTCCGCCTCCGCGATGGCCCGGTCCATCGCCGCTGTCGGCTCGAACAGCATCGGCCCGTGGCCCACGGCGAGCAACGATGGGTTGTGCTCGCGAAGTTTGCGGGCGCTGTCCAGGGCCGCTTCGCGATTCCATGTGCTGAACGCCGGGAAAGGAAACCACGGCTGCACTTTCCCCGCCACGGCCACTCCCCCCCGCGTCTGCATGGCGTCGCCGGCGATCAGCGCCTGGTTGCGCGTATCGAGGAACGCCATCGAGCCCGGCGTATGACCCGGCGCCGCGATGGCGACGAGCGACCCGACGCGGTCCCCCTCCCGCAGCAGCACATCGGGACGCGTCTCCAGCTTCGCCGGTACCCCGCCGCGAATCGGCGTTTGCGGCTCCTGTTGGTCCATCGTGCGGTCGCCATTCATCAGCCGCGCGTCCCGCTGCGAGATATAGACCGGCGCCGCCGGCAGCGCCTGCTTCAGCGCATCCAAAGCGCCGACATGATCCTCGTGCGCATGGGTAAGCACGATTCGCACGATCGGCTTGCCGATCGAGGCGGCCGCCTGCAGGATCCCTTTGGCACTGTATGGCAAAGCTGCGTCCACCAGGGTCAGGCCGTCATCCTCTTCGACCAAGTAACAGTTCACCGGAAACATCCGGGGGATGAAAGTAAGCTGATGGATCGTTTGAATATGAATTTTTCGCATGAGTTTCGCCCCTTAAACTAATATCATTAGTTTTATTATAACTAATCACATTAGTTTATGCAACTTTTTTCTACATCCTTGCAGTGATTGTTCCCTCTCTATCGTCTACTATTAGGGTAAAGGAAGAGAGGAGGGGGAAAGTATTGCTGCTGACGAAACAACGATAGAAGCTGTTCTCGCCGGCGATCGGGACGCCTTTCGCCAACTGATCGAACGTTATCGGACGCTGCTGTACACGGCGATTTGGAGAATCGTCCGCTCGCAGCCGGATGCCGAAGATCTCGTTCAGGAAACGTTTCTGCAAATTTACCGTTCCCTCCCTCAATTCCGCAACAGCCAGGCGGTCGGCCTGAAAACGTGGATGATGCGCATCGCCACGCGCAAAGCGATCGATTGGACGCGCAAGCAGAGAACCGCGCCTTCCCTCGAACCGCATCCGGATCCGGAACAGCCGTCTGATCTTTCCCTGGAGGCACTGCTCCTTCGGCGGGAAGAGAAGCAGGAGCTGCATGCTTTGTTGCAACGTCTTCCGAACGACTATCGCGAGGTCGTGGAACTGTTTTATTTTCAGGAGAAAAGTTATCAGGAAATCGCCGAAGTGCAACATATTGCTGTGAAAACGGTCGAGTCGCGGCTTTACCGCGCCAAGCGGCTGCTTCGGCAGTCCGGGAAGGAGGAGGGGTCTTGATGGAGGATATCCGATGTACCAAATACACGGAAGTTGACTGGGTCCACTACATAGCCGATGCCGTTCCGGAAACGGTCAGGGAAGCGATGGAGGCACACTTGCTCGAATGCGGACATTGCTTGGACGTTTACACAGCGGGGATCGAGAGGCAATTAGCTCAGAATGGCGAACCTGTCACCGTAGAGACCGACGCCATCATGGCTCATATCACCTCATCCATCCCGCTGCCAAGGTGGGGCAAGCCGGCCCGCTCCTCCTTCACCCGCTCGACGTTGGCGCATTACCTCATCGCCGCTTCGATCACCTTATTGCTCGTGGGCAGCGGTGCTTTCGACTTGTTTGCCGCCGGAACCCATGCCTATGCGGCTCAGCAAGAAGCGGTGTCGATCGCCTCGGAATGGCCGCAACAATGGGTGGCGAAGGCTAAGGGCTGGATCGGCGGATGGACGCACATCAATTAAAGGAGGCCATATACGATGAAGAAAAAAAGCAAGTTTCTCACCTTCCTGTTCTCGCTTGTTCCAGGTGTGGGGCACTACTACTTGGGCTTAATGAAACGCGGCTTGCAGTTCATGGTGGCATTCGGCGCGGCCATCGGGGTGCTCGTTTTTTTTGACAGCTTGTCCCATGGGCCGGGGGATACGTTTGCGCCGATGATGGGCATCGCTCTGCCGATCATCTGGTTCTACTCGGTGTTTGACGCCCAAAATTTGGCCTCGAAAATCAAAAGCGGGGAAGTCGTCGAAGACAGCGCCATCTTCGCATTCGATCCGTTGCAGCGGGACGAGCCGCGCAACGCGTTCTGGACGTTCGTTCTCTCGATCTTCCCGGGGCTCGGGCATCTGTATTTGGGCTTATTCCGCAGGGGCTCGCAGATTATGGCCGGTTTTCTGATCGCCGTGGTGGCCATCAACCTGTTGCGCGTCGACCTGCTGTTTGTTCTGCTGCCGGTCATCTGGTTTATCAGCCTGTTCGACGCTCTGGAGCGGATGTCCAAGCTCAACCAAGGGGCCGAAGTTGGAGACGATTCGTTCCTTCAGACCGGGGGCTGGAAACCGAAGCAACGATGGATCGGCGTCGCGCTGGTACTGCTCGGGATCTATATGGTCGTGGACCGCATGCTGTTCGACTATATTCAACCGGCCGTTTCCCATTATTTTTCGCCGAATGTGGTTCGGCAATATTTTGACCCCGAAATCTTGAAAAATCAGCTGCAGACGATTATCGTCGCGTTGGTCATCATTTTCGTAGGAATCAAGCTGCTGAAGGGTGGCAAACGGCACAGCAAGGCAGGTGAAGGCGCATGAGGCAATGGAGAGTCGGCACGTTTAGCATGGGCGCCATGCTGCTCGTCTTCGGGATTTGTTTGTTATGGGGGGCGGTCAATGGGTACTCGATCGTGTCCTATGTGCTTCAGTGGTGGCCGCTCACCCTTGTGCTGCTTGGGGTGGAAGTGATTTTGTACACTTATTTGCGAAAAACGGAGCGGCTCACTTACGATCTGATGAGCATCGCACTAATATTTGTTCTCGGTGTCGGCAGCTTTGGGCTCTACGCTCTGCAGTCCGTCGGGGTCGTCGAAGCAGCGCAGCGCGCGCTGACCCAGAGCGTCTACGAAGTGGAGCTGGACGGGGAAACACTGCCGAACGATGCGGCAATCCGCAAGGTCGTGATCGATAACCCGGGCGATACCCGGTTAACGATTCATAACGTGAAAGATACGCCGGGTAAAATCGCCGGACACCTGCAAGTCAGGGCGGCCAGCCGCGGGGAAGCGGAATTGCAGCGCGGCTTCGACATCGCTACAATCGCCGAGCAAGGAGAGCAGTTATTTATCCATGTGAAAAAACCCGAAACTGTGCCGGCCTTCGGACCCTCCGGCGAGAGTGAGTCGGTCGAGTTATTCATTCCGTCCACGTGGTCTGTGGAAGTACAGAACGGGTACAGACCGCTGTCCATTCGCACCTTGGACCCGCAAGGCAATTGGACCGTTCAGTCGGATGGCGAGGTCGATGTGACGTTGGCCGGGCAAGGCGCCGTTGCTGTGGAAGCGCGAACCCGCGGGGAGCGCAATTTGGGCGGGAACGTGCAGTGGACGGTGGAGCCGCTGCAGACGAAGAAGCCGCGTAACGGCACGGCGGACGGCAGGGCCGATGCTGCGCCAAGCGCGCCGAGCGGCGTGCCGGGCGAATTGGCGCCTGCTTCGCCGGCCACGCCAACCCCGCCCGACGTTGACCGGATCGACGGTGAATTGCGCGGCCACTACCACCGTGGCACCGGCGGCGTCAGTATGTTTATTGAGTCGCGCATGATCCGGGTAACCGATTCAAGCGGAAATCCGGCATAACTGGTCTGCTGCGATTGTTTCGGATACGCGCAAGATGATGCGAGGCAGTTAACGGCATTTCGGCCGTTAACTGCCTCGTTTCCTCGCGGTGGGAGTCGTTTTGCGGCTTTTCGGCCGTTAACTGCCGCGTTCCCTCGTGGCGGGAGATGTTTAGCGGCATTTGTGCCGTTATCTGCCGCGTTCCCTCGTGGAGAGGGCCGGTTAACGGCTTTTATGCCGTTAACTGCTTCGTTCACTCGCGGAGGGAGACGTTTAGCGGCATTTCGGCCGTTAAACGCCGCGTTCCCTCGC
>JAJFMO010000322.1 GCA_020697475.1 Paenibacillaceae bacterium
AAGCCCTGCTTGGAAATGGATGTCTGGAATTCAACGGATGTCAAATATTTGATCACTTCCATCGCTGCGTCCTTCTGCTTGCTGAAGGCCGGGATGGTCAAATATTCGTAGGTCGCCTGCGACCCAACGTTCGGCAGTTCCTTGAACGTAGGCAGTGACACCATATCCCAATTCATCTGGGTGAACTCGGTATCGGAAAATGTTTTGGCGAAATCTTCCGCGTACATGGCCACAATTTTATCTTTCAGGAAAATATCCCGCGACGGCCATTTGCTGATCATCGACTGAAATTGATCGTTGGCTCCGAAATCCCTGAACACGGTTTGAATAATACGCTTCCAACTGTCATTATTGAGCGTCGCCTTGGACGTTTTCGGATCGACGAAGGACGCGGAAAGTTGATTGTTGCGCAAATACAGCTTTGTATCCACCCAATACCCGACATAACTTTTACCATCCTCGGTCCGATTCAACTTCTTCGACAACTCCAGCGCCTGGTCCCAAGTCATCCCGTCCTTCGGATAGGCTACGCCGAATTTATCGAATAAGTCCTTGTTGTAGAACAACACCACCAGGGAGGAATACACCGGCAGTCCGTACAATCCGCCGATCTGCTTGATCTGGTCGATGCTGTCGGGCTCGAAGGCGCCCATATTGACGTTGTGCTTCTTGGCCAACTCAGTGACGTCGTATTGCAATTTGGGCCCCACCAGATCGATCCCCAATTTCCGGGCATTTTGGGCGTAAATATCCGATGTTTGACCGGCAACCAGCATCTGATCGAGCTTCGATCCGTTCTCAATTTTTTTGTAAATCACGGTGTAATTGGGAAACTTCTTGCGGATCGCATCACCGTACATCTGGTTGAAATCAGCCTCGTCCATCGCATTGCGGGCCTGAAAAGTAATCGTTGCCGGCTCATTAATCGGCACGGCTTGCGCAGCCGGCTGACCGGCGGCGCTCGGCGACTTGCCGTCGGCGACCGACGGCACTGCTCCACTCCCGCCGCCGCTGCTGCAAGCCGCCAGTGGAAATAGGGCCAAAAACAATACAACAAGACTCATCAGGTTCTTACGTACCGACAATCCCATTGACATTTCAGTTCCCCCTTGTTTTGGACTTTGCCCATCAATGCTTATGGGCGTCAGGCCGGATTCCCCAATCGGATTTGTTCCAACTGCACGGCAAGCTTCTGAACAATCTCCCCATGATCTGCAGCCACGTTGTTCGTCTCCCATGGGTCTTCCTGCACATCGTACAACCGATCCTCCTTCCCCAGCTCTGCGATCAGCTTATAGCGCCCGTCGGTGATGATTCTCCAGTTGCCCAACGAGGAATACTGGGTCGCGCGATGCTCCGCAGTCTTTCCCTCAATCAGCGGTTTCATTGAGATCGATTCCCGCGCTTCGGGCATCGATACACCGGCATATTCGGCCAGCGTCGCGGTCAAATCCTGCAGTTCGATCAGCGCGTCGGAGACGACGCCGCCAGGAATGCCCGGACCGCTGAACACCAGCGGCACGTGTACAGACCCCAGTTCAGGCTGCTGCTTGCTGAACCGATCGAAGTCGCCCAGCATTTCGCCATGGTCGCTGGAATATATCACGATCGTATGTTCCGCGTCGCCGCGTGCTTGCACCTCGTCCAGAATGAGTCCGATATTGCGGTCAATATTTTGGAGCATGGCGGCATAGTTTTGGCGAACCCGGTTATAAGCTTCCAGCAAATCGGTACTGCAGGCGACCGGCGGCGGAAAATCAACATGATCCCACCCGGCCTTCATCGCCGCCGTCACATCCCACGGATCGTGAGGGCCGGTAAAATTCACTTGCAGGAACCATGGCTTCTCGACCGGAAAACTGCGTAAAATGTGCAGAGCATTGCCGGTCAGCCAGTTGTCGCAATACGCATCGTCAGGCAGCGGCGTCAGGTCGGTATCGAGCGGGCCTGCCGCGCTGCGCCGCTTGATATCCCGGACGTGAACGTCGGCGAGACCGCGATCGTGCAAAAACTTCATGTACGGATCTTTCGGTTCGATCGCTCCGGTCTGGATTGCGTCTTTCTTGCCGGCATTATCGATCCCGTGGGTGAAGCCGAGCGTCTTAAGCTCCGGGATCCAGCCGTCCAGCCCCCACCAACCGGTCTTCTTGTGCAGATCCAGCTTGCCCGCCGTTCCCGTCGAATACCCTGCTTCCCGCAGCGCGGAATAAATCGTTCGCTGGGTCAGCGGATAGTCGCACCGGTTCACTGGCACGCCGCAATGATCATAGCGCAGACCGGATGCCAGGCACGCTCGCGCCGGGGCGCAAAGCGGCGATGGCGTAACCGCCCGCGTGAATACAGTTCCTTCTCGCATCAACCGCTCCACATGCGGCATCCGAAGCGGCAGAGGCTGCCGGCCGAACCGGGCAAGCACATCGCCGGAGTAAGGCAGCCAATCCCCACGGTGCTGGTCGGGCAGCAGCAGCAATAGATTCGGTTGACGGTTTCGTTCTCCGCTCTTTGCGGAAATCTCCTGTTTGTTCATCGATTCATCCTCCATCGCATGATCCATCGTTCTTCCTTTGCGAATCAAACCCTGACCCAAACCAAGCGGCGAGTTACTTTCCGAATTGCCGATCGATCTTTTGCGCCCACTCATCCAATCTTCGCTCGGCATCCAACCCGTGCATCGCCTGGACATCGCGGGGGATAATGCTGGCCACATGGCCGTCGCCCCCTTTGGTGCGGTTTCGCAACGAGTGAAGGTCGGTCAAGTCGCACCGCCACGTGAGCAGAGCCGCCACCATCTCGCTTCTCACCTCCGTATAATCAGGATGATCGAACAGATTGTGCCGTTCCAGCGGGTCGTTCACCCGGTCGAACAGCCTCCCGGTCCCCTCGGCGAAGTAATACTCGAGCTTCCAGCGCCGGGTGGCAAGCGCAGCCGACTTGTACAGCGCCGACACCGCGCAAGCTCGCGGCGACGGCCTGCCGGCGGCCAGCGGCGTAAACAAATCGTAGCCCTGTATCGTATCGCAGCTTGCGCCCGCCGCAGCCATGATCGTCGCCGTGATGTCGTTCCAGATGGCGAAGTCGCGCCGTTCGCCGGACGGAAGCGTCCCGGGCATGCTCAGGATCAACGGTACCCGCCACGAAGCGTCGTAATAATTGTGCTTATCGCTGAAGCCGTGATCCCCTAATTGATCCCCATGGTCCGACGAGAAGATGATGAGCGTATCGTTGCGCAGTCCCGTTTGATCCAAGTAATCGATCAACCTGCCGATCTGCGCGTCGCAATAAGCCGCCAGCCCGTAATAAAGCCGGCGATGAGCCTCATTCTCAAGCAGTCGCTCCGGATTCGTCCACTGCGCATCCAACTGACGGCAAGCTTCGTCGTCCAAGTTCAGCAACGTCTTCAACTGCTGAGGCTGGAGGAAAATTTCCCCCGGCTCGTAATTGAGCGGCGGAACTGGAATATTGTCGAACAGATGGGCCCAACGTCCAGGCGGGTCGACGGGAGGATGCGGGCTCGTCATCGAGCAATGGGCGAAGAACGGCCTTCCTTCCTCCGCGGCTTTGCCGATCTCAGTGATCGTCGTATCCACCAAGTAGGCTTCGAGGAACAGCTCCTCGGGAATCGGGTTCGGATGGCCGCCCGCTTGCTCGTACCCGTGCCGGCGAAGCTGGTTGCCGTAGCCGTCGTTCCTCATCTTCCGCTTCCCCGCCGACGTGTCCCGCACATCGACTGAATCCGGTTCCGGATCGAAATGCGTTTTGCCGATGAATATATTTTTATATCCTTGTGCTTTCAGAAAATCGGGAAAAACCGGCAAGTGCGCCAGACGCTTGATACCGTTCTCAATACATCCGTGGATGGGGGGATGCACACCGGTCAACAAGCTGCATCGTGCCGGTGAACAGACCGGCGCCGTCGTATGCGCCTGCTCGAACAGAACGCCTTGTGCCGCCAGCTTATCCAAATTTGGAGAAATCGCGTATTCGTTGCCCATGCAGAAGAGAGTGTCGCAACGCTGCTGATCCGTCGTGATCAGTAAAATATTCGGCCGCCGATGCTTCGTAACATGTTCTCCCACAAGCTTCCGTCCTCCCTGTATTCGGTTTCATTTGTTGTATGCGCTTACCAGAGCGCCTTATTTCCTGCAATTCCCTACCTAATCGCTTTCATCTTAGCGATTCGCAATTGTTCTGTCTATAACGATTTTTGCTTATTTTAACCCAACAAAAAAGGGAACCCCAAAAACTTTACTACGGTAAGCTTGAGCCGTGCAGTCGCGAAGCGAATTCCCATGATTCCGTGGTACCCAGTCAGGGGCATGGGTTTGCTAACGGTTGAAAACAAAGCTTATTTGCGTTCAATGGCCCCCTTTCCATCTCTAACGGTTGCCAGATACGCCTAATCACCCATGCTAGGCCCAAAATCGTTGAAAACGAAAAAATAGCACCCGATAACAACCGTTAGTTTTTGGAAGGGTTGATATCCTACCGATTAGCCTTATTTGCAACCGTTACAATTCGAAGTATAGGCGAAAATGCGAGGAAATGCGCCCATTAAACCGAATCATCCTACGGCCGAATGTATGTGATAACTGAACGCATATTAGCCCCTCAAAATAGCCCCACAAAATAACCCCACGAAGTGGGGCAACGCTTCGAGGCTGATTCAGGTACTTTGCGGGGACCCCCAGTACATATCACAAAAAAAGCGCCCCTCTCCGTATAGGATCAGGACGCTGAAGCTTGCTCTATGTTCATGCCCGGCGTGTTTTCACGATAATTTTACGTATGCTGTCCTCGGACAAGTGGTAATTCTGAATCAATTCGACCATCGTCGAACCGTTGCGGTATTGCCGGTAAATTTCCTTATTTCTCCGCTCGATGAGCAGCCTCGCTCCGTTATTCTCGCCCCAGCCCGCGCGCTTGCGTTCTTTCTTCGGAATGTACACGATTTCTCCCTCGATGTACTCCTGCAGCTGTCGCAGCAAGCTAGGGGGAAGAACATCCTTTCCATTCTTGTAACTCATCGGTTATACCCTCCCAAATTTTCCGGTTGCTGCTTAAAGATGCCGTTCGTGGTCCTGCTTGTTCCATTGCCTGTGTCCTCCTTCGTTGGATTTTTGGGAATAAAAAAAACACGATAACCCGCATCGTGCC
>JAJFMO010000323.1 GCA_020697475.1 Paenibacillaceae bacterium
TTCCATCCGCTCGAACGGATCGAGCAATTCGCGGAACGATCCGGGATCGAGCAGCGCTCTCGCTCGCTCCCGCGCGCATAATTCAATCATGCTGAGCCTGGGCGCGCGTTGCGGAATCATGGGCGCTCACCTCCCAGGCTTGCTCAAGTCGAAGCAGTACGACGCCGGGAGTAGCCCCGAAATCGTTCACTTCGATCGCAGCAGCAATAGGATGACGCGCGAAAAAACGATCCAACACCGCTTTCCATGTCTTCTCGTTTCCTGTGCACCGCGTTCTGATGCGAACCCGTGCGGTCTGATCGGAAGACGGTTCAAGCAATATTTCCAAATCCCCCGAACCGACGACGCCAACATGCGCGCTGCCCTTCGGAGGTGTCCCATCAGGATATTGATAGTGCAACGTTTCCATCCGCTAGCTCTCCTCCCAACGATCGGATGTCTCGATCCGATCCAAAAACAACGCGGCGGCAAGCAAATCTGCGCTGCCGCCCGGCGAAACCCGCAACCGGCGCAATGTGGCGTCCAATTTTTCCAGAGCCAGGCGGCCTGGGATGGTGGAGACGCCGCCATGGGTGATTACCGCCTGCGCCCCGAGCTTTGCCGCCTCCAACGCTGCGACGCCGCCACGGTAGAGCAGGCAAGTGTCGCCGAGGTTGGCGATCAAGGAAATCAGCGCGTCCAGTCGCGCAAAGTGTTCCTTCTCCCCGCGGCGGCGGGCGGCGCGCAAGGCGGGCAAGGCGACGCGGGTGACGTGGGGGAAGCCTCTTTGGGCTTCCTCCAGCGCGCCTGTCGCGCCGTAGCGCTGCCTCACGAGCAAGCCGTGGGACGATGGCGACGGCGGAGCGGCGCGGTCGTCGAAACAGGCGATGGCGCCGGCGGTCGCTGCGATCTGTTTTGCCGATCTGCCGGCCGCTTCGCCAACCGCTTCGCCTGCCGTATCGCTTGGACTTCTCGTTGCCGTTTCGCAGATCGCCGCCCCGGCAACGAGAAGCCCAAGCGCCCAGATCGCCCCGCGATGGGTGTTGACACCGCCGGTTGCAGCCAGCATCGCTTGTTCCCCGCGGCGACCGATGGCGGCAAGCTGCTCCCGCAGCGGCTGATCGGGCGTTCGGCCGAAGGCCGCCGAGGCGATCTCCGCGAACGTACCGCGCAGCGCCTCCGCAGAACGAAGCATCAGCTCCAAGGTCATGTCGGAGTGTGAGCCGGAGCCTCGGCCATCGACCAATCCCGGCTTTGGCGTCAATTCGGCTTCATCCGCCAGCGCTTGCACGGCGTGATCGGCCAGTGACCATGCAGTCTTGTCAATGATGACTTCTCTCATCGCCAAGTCCGCATGGAGTTCGGCGGCCGGTAAAGCCCTCCCGACCAGTCGACCAGCTCTTCGATCGTACGGGCTGCCAGCAGCGATCGCTTGGCGTCGGTGCGACGGATGCCCAAGTCCTCCGGGTAGGCAACTACACCATCACGGCGCAACTGAGCGATCACCCGATCGCTGCAAGTTTGCCCCAGCGGGGTAACGCCGGCCACGGCGGCAATAGCCGCTCGCCGTTCCGCCATATCACGCGCCTTGTACAAATAGGCGACCCCTTCCTCTGTCACGAGGTGAGTCACATCATCGCCGTAGATCATTACCGGGGCGACCGGCAATCCGGCGTCGCGACCGACCTGCACCGCGTCGAGCGTCTCAACGAACGTCGGCTCATTGCTCCGCTGAAACGTCTCGACGATCTGCACGACGAGTTTGCGACCGCGCGCCAGCGGATGGTCGGACGTGATTAGACTGAGCCACGCCGGTGTTGCATGTCGCCGACCCCCGGGGTTGTGCCCCATGTTCGGCGCCCCGCCGAAGCCGGACAGCCTGCCCAGCGTGACGGTCGAGGAGTTGCCCTCGGCGTCCATCTGCAACGTCGAGCCGATGAACATGTCGACGCCGTACTGCCCCGCCACCTGCGACATCGTGCGGTTGGATCGCAAGCTGCCGTCGCGGCCGGTGAAGAATACGTCCGACCTGGCCCGCACGTATTCCTCCATCCCAACCTCGCCGCCGAAGCAATGGATACTTTCCACCCAGCCGCTCTCGATCGCCGGAATTAACGTCGGGTGCGGATTCAGCGCCCAATGGCGGCAAATTTTGCCGCGCAATCCGAGCGCCTCGCCGAAAGTGGGCAGCAGCAGCTCGATCGCCGCGGTGTTGTACCCGATCCCGTGATTCAGCGACATCACTTCGTGGCGTTCATACACACCGCGGATCGCCAGCATCGCCAGCAAAATTTGCACCTCGGTAATGTGTCGGGGGTCGCGGGTAAACAGCGCCTCCAGTTGATAGGGTCGATCGGCAACGACAACAAAATCGATCCAAGAACCTGGGATATCGACACGCGGCAGCTCATCCACGATTTCGTTCACCTGGGCGATCACCAGACCATCGCGAAACGCGGCCGCTTCGACCAAAGTCGGTGTTTCTTCCGTATTCGCACCGGTGTACAGATTCCCTGCAGCGTCCGCCCGATCGGCCGCAACCAGCGCAACGTTGGGGATCAAATCGATGAACAATCTTCCATACAATTCCAAATACGTATGAATG
This sequence comes from Paenibacillaceae bacterium, assembly GCA_020697475.1. Classification (GTDB taxonomy): domain Bacteria; phylum Bacillota; class Bacilli; order Paenibacillales; family NBRC-103111; genus JAJFMO01. Next base: position 2,585 of record JAJFMO010000323.1, read on the forward strand.
GCACCGATGGACAGCTTGCCGTCCGCCAACATTTGCGCCACGCGCAAGCTTTGCGGACCGGCGTAAGCAAAATCCACCATGCGGGCGATCCCATATTCGAATAAATCGAGATGCTCCGGGCGGGTAATGCTGGAGATGAGCAGATGCAGGTCGTGGACTTTATCCGGATTCACATTCGCTAACGCCGCAGAAAGAAACGTCGCCTGCTTCTGATTGTTGCCTTCCAGCACGACTTTGTCTCCGGGAGAAAGCAACAGCTCCAACGCTTCAACCATGTGCTCCGCCGGTAAGACGCAGCCTTGCGCCAGATGCCGCACTGCGTTCAGCCGCCGCGCTTTATCGCTTCGCCTGACGGCCCAGTCCCGGATCTCGCGTTCATCGTTCATCGCTAGCATCGTCGCCTTCCTGCCGGTGCGGGCGAGATTTTTTTCGCTCCTCAATTTGCTTCCCCTGCTCGTCAACCTGTTCCAAATACTCCAATATACTTTCCACCAAAATATTGACAAGCTGCTCGCCCTTAGCCGGCGTAGCGCTCTCGGGATACCCCCAATAGCCGTCCTCCGTCAAGTCGGCGACATCGAAATAATCCATGAAATCCTGCGGTGGAAAATGAGGGTCGGTTTGCTCGGGGGCGCGGATGTCTGCGACCAAGTCGGGGAACAGGTGCATCATGATCGACGTCTCTTTCTCCCCCGCGTGCAGGTCATGCTGGCGGTGCTCCACATCCGTCTCGCCTTCGCGCCTTGCGCCGATCGTGCTGGTGAAATAGACGATCCGCATCCCGTCCGTCTCGCGATTCAATTGGCGGATCGTCGGCTTGACGATCCAGTTGCCGCCGTGCCCGCTAATAATAACGAGTTTGCGGTACCCCGCATAATGCAACGATTCTGCGACATCCCGGACAATCGCGGCCAACGTTGTCGCTTTAATGTACACGGTGCCGCGTGCCTCGCGATGCTCGATCGATGAGGTGATCGCCTGCACAGGCAGCAAGTAAGCGTCGAGCCGCTCCGCCACCCGCTTGGCCAGCTGCTCGGCGATCAGAATATCCGTGCCCAGCGGCAAGTGGCTTCCGTGTTGCTCCAACGCGCCGAGCGGCCACACCGCGATCCCGTTCTCCAAGCGTTCAAACTCCCGGGTATGGTTGTTCATCGTCAGCATGTCAGGCCCCCTCCTTGCGATACGCCAACCGTCCTTGTTTCCAGGTTTGTAAAATGTGGATCCCACCGTCATCCGTTTTCTCGAAAAGGACAAGATCCGCCGGAGCGCCTGGCGTAAGGCCTGCGGCCGCCGGCCATTTCATGAACGATGCGGGACGAACGGAAGCCATGTCCCACGCTTCGTCCAGGCTGCATAAACCGCTGCGGACCAGATGGGCGATGCCCCAAGTGAGCATTTGCGCCGAGCCGGCCAACAGCTTCGGGTTATCCCCCAAGTGCAGCCGTCCGGTCGGAGACAGCACGACTTTGCCGTTCGTATGCGTGTTGTACTCTCCCGGAGCCATGCCGCCAAAGACGACGGCGTCGCTGACAAGCATCGCCCGTTGTCCTTTCGCCCGCAGGAACACCTTCAACACGGCCTCCGGCAGATGGAAGCCGTCGCCGATGATGCCCGCCCACAAGCTGTCTTCAGCCAATTGCTCCCATATGTAGTTGGGGTGCCTGGGCAGCATCAGCTGGGCGCCGTTGCCCAAATGCGTAGACATCGTCGCCCCGGCCGCGACCGCTTCGCGAATTTGCTCCGGCGACGCTGCCGTATGGCCGATGGAGACGATGACCCCGCTGTCCGCGCACTTGGCGATGAATGCGGGCGCCTCCGGCCATTCCGGCGACAGCGTTAGGATGCGAATATTGCCCTCCGCCGCCTCTTGCCAGCGCTGAAACAGCGCCCAGTCGGTCGCTTGCACGAATTGTTTGCGATGCGCGCCGCGGGAGCCGTCCTGGGGAGAGATAAACGGCCCCTCGACGTGAAAGCCGGTGACCGTGGCCGCAACCAACGGGTCGCGGGAACGGGCGGCGGTGAGGCTGCGCAGTTCCGCTTCCAATGCTTCGGCGCTGTTGGTCACCAACGTCGGCAAATAAGCGGTCACCCCTTGGCCCCAGAGCACGTTGGTGATTTGCGCCAGCAAGTTATCCGGCATCGGAAGCGAATTGAAATCGAAACCGCCGTAGCCGTTAATTTGCAAGTCGACGAGACCCGGAGCGATGAAACAATTCGCTCCCGAATCGCCGCCGCTCTGCCCGTCCGACTCCCGAATCTCCTCGATCCTTCCTTTTCCCAGAGTAACGGCGACCTTTTTCCCACTATTATAATGAAGTCCTTCGATCACTGTGCTCTCAGCCACTCGTCCCGCTCCCTTCCGCCAACCGCACAGTCTCCCCTGTCAGCCGGCTCTCGTTGGCCGCTTCAATGAAACGGATGACCTGCAGCGTCTCGTTCATGGGAAGAGGGGACACCCCCGTCCGGAACATCTCGATGATCGCCTCCGCCATGCAGTTGAAATAGGGCTTGCGCTCCGCGCGGATATCGACGTAATCGACCGACTTGGGCCGATGGATCAGGCAG
>JAJFMO010000324.1 GCA_020697475.1 Paenibacillaceae bacterium
CGTCGATACGTTCGTTGCGGTGAGCGAATCGATCTACGGGCCGTATAGCCGGCGCTATCTCGCCATCCCGCACGGCGGAGCGGCCACGTTGTTCCGCGGCTCGAACGGGGATGTACATGCTGCATTCTCAGGATGCGGCTCCTATTCGCCTGTGCAGGACCAGCCGGCGACCATTCCGATGACGTTCGCGATGCCCGAATTTATTCGTCCGGTGCCCGATGTTCTGTTGGAGAAGGGCGCAGTCGCAGTACTTCAACCAGCGGGAGACATGCTGATCCGTGACCCGCATATCAGTCTTTGTCCGGATGGCACGTACCTATTGACCGGCACGCGCGATCTGCCGAACCGCTCGTTCTGGGATGGGAACGACGAGCTCCATCTGTGGACGTCGCCAGACTTGAAGGAATGGACGCATCTGGCCAAGGTGTGGGATTTGCACGAGAACGGCACGTGGGAAAATAACACCCGACCGAACCCTTGCCTCTGGGCGCCCGAGACGATCTTTGCCAAAGGAACGTATTGGATCACGTATTCCGTGGCGGGTGGCGGGACTGCTCTCTTAAAGAGTGCCACCGGCAAACCCGAAGGGCCGTATGTCGATATGGGCCGAATGACGAATACCCACATCGATTCCAGCTTGTTTGAAGACGAGGACGGCCAGATGTACTACATTTGGCAAGACGGCAAAATCGCCAGGCTTAAACCGAACTTGAGCGGCTTTGCAGAGGAGCCTCGCCAATTGTTGACCGTGGACGGCGAAACGGTCGGTTACGAAGGCGCTTTTATCATTAAGCATCAAGGGAAATATATTCTCGGAGCCGCGGAATGGAACGGGGATCGACGGGTGGAAGGCACCTACGATCTGATGTATGCGGTTTCCGATCATCTATATGGTCCCTACAGCTCCAGGCAAGTGGCTATTCCGCATGGCGGTCACGGCACGATGTTCCGCGATCGCGAAGGCCGCTTGATGTCCACTTTGTTCGGCAATGACCGTTCGGCGCCATTCCGGACCCGACTGGGAATCGTAGCCTTGTCCGCCCGGTTCGATGGAGACAAGCCGGTTATTCAACCGATATAAATTTTATTAATCATTTTTTCGAGGTCGAGGGGGGGTTAGGGATGAAGTTTGGGAAATTGATGGCGGTAGTACTGGCCGGCGGAATGCTGCTGGCGGGATGCGGCACAAACGGCGGAAGCGGTGGAAGCGCGGAAGGTAGCGGCGGCGCGTCCGGAACAGGCGGTGAACCGGGCGGCGTCAACAAGGCCGTTCTAAGCAACGAGCCGGTGACACTCAGAGTGTTTCAAGATTTGACGGGCATTACGGACGACGAGTTTAACACGATCATCGCAGCGCCGGTCAAGAAAGTGTACCCGAACGTGACGATGGAGCTTGTGCGGCGGCCGAAAGACGTCACGGTGAACGACTTGATTTTGCAAGGCAATTTCCCGGATTTGATCTATGCCAGTTCAATCGACATCGATTGGTACAACCAGTCGAACCTGCTCGTACCGCTCGATGACATGGTTAAGAAAGCGCAAGTGGACTTGTCGAGATTCGAACAAGGAGCGATCGAGACGATTCGCGCCTACTCACCGCAGAACAAGCTGCTGGCGTTCCCGATTTTCCTCGAGTATGGATTGAACTACTATAATAAAGACATTTTTGACAAGTTTGGGGTTAGCTATCCGAAAGACGGCATGACGTGGGAACAGACCGTCGATCTGGCCAAGAAAGTGAGCCGATTGGACAACGGTCAACCGTTCTACGGCTTGCAGACGCCTGCTTTGCCGCGCTTGTCGGTATCCCTGCGAATCCCGATCGTCGATCAGAAAACCGAGAAAGCGGTGCTGACCACGACCGACTGGAAAGACGCCCTCGATTTGTTCAAGACGGTGAAAAATATGCAGACCGATCTTGGCAAAGGGTTGCCCGGAGTGAATTATCAGAAAGGCAACTTGGCGATGAATGTGGCGTATTTTGGATTCCTTGGCACACTGGAGGAGATGGCGAAAAAGGGAGAACCATTGAACTGGGACATCGCTCAGTTCCCCGTCTGGAAAAACAATCCGATGAGCGAAGGTGCGGCGGTTACGCTGATGTTGACATCGCAAGGCAAGCATCAGGATTTGGCGCTTGAGGTGGCCAAGCTTCTGACTACCAACGAGAACCAGGAGATTATCGCGAAACAGGCGAAGAAGCCGGTCATTAAGAACACGGATGCGATAATTAAAAATTTCGGCGCCAACCTCGTTTCGTTGAAGGGCAAGAACGTAGGTGCGATTTTCAAAGGGAAAGTGGAAAAAAATCCGCTCCCGACCATATATGATCGCTATGTGAAGGATGTCATCAACAAGCAAATGCCGAAGGCGCTGACGTCGAATGACCTCAACTCTTCCTTACGCACGTTTGAGGAAGAAGCGAACAAGGCGATTGAAGAGAATAAGTAAGCTGGTTTCGTTATTCAGATAGCAAGGAATACGAGAACACAATGTCGAATAAGAAAAATATGTTGATTACTTCTTATAAAATGGAGGATTTATATGAGTGGTATTGCCCAAACACCTCAGCCGCCTTACTATGCAGTAATCTTCACTTCTGAACGAACAGAAGGAGATAATGGTTATGCTGAAATGGCGGATGAAATGGTGAAGCTTGCATCAATCCAACCTGGATTTTTGGGAGTAGAAAGTGTGCGAGAAGGTTTAGGCATCACTGTGTCTTATTGGGATTCTCTCGAAGCTATCCAAAAATGGAAACAAAACGAGAGACATCTGATTGCACAACGTAAAGGAATGTCAGAATGGTATCTCAATTATAAAGCGAGAGTATGCAAGGTCGAACGAGATTACGGATATGAAGCAACAACTATGAATTGAATATAGTTGTAGCGAAGAAAAATAGTGAAATTTGCCGCCATTTTATTCTTTGGCGGTTTTATTTTTACTGACTATTTCATTAGGAAATTACCCTTGGAACTGGAGAAAGTAGGTGCTATATTAGCTTAGAAGTCAATGATGGAGGGCAGTTTATCGCATGAGACGGAATTGCAAGCGGGCGGGGCTGATCTGGAGAGGGGCGGCGATATTTTTGGCGATCTGGATGGCGGCAGGGTGTCAATCAGCCATTCCGTCGGCAACGATTGAATGGGCGCCGCTGAACGAGCCTGGATCCGGCGGGAGGATCTCCTCGATCGCCATCAGTCCGCACGACTCGAAGCAGGTGTATATCGGCGGGGATATGCTGGGGATCGGGCGCAGCCAGGACGGCGGGGAGACGTGGCAAGGCACTTTCGGCCTGAGCAACTGGGAAATCAATGATTTTACGTTCGATCCGCTCGACCCGGCAAAAATATGGGTAGGAACCGAAGGCGGCCCATACGTCAGCACAGATGGCGGCATCCACTGGACGATGCGCAGAGGAGGTATGGGGGAGCCGTCGAACAGTGTGTTCACCGTGCCGATCCAGAAGATAATCTATCTGCATCCCGGCCAAGATGATCAAGCGCTGATCGCTTTCAGCGGCTCGCATCGCGATTGGACGTCCGGGGTGAATCCCGGCAAGACAGAGCTCGGCACGATTTGGAAAAGCGCCGACGGCGGGGGAACGTGGAAGAAAGTTTCTGCCGTGCCGGACGATTTTCGCGGCAAAAATATGATGGGCGCTTATCGTGCTGCGGATGGGGTGTTGTATGTCGCCGTCCACGGCGCCGGTTTATACCAAAGCGAAGACGAGGGTGAACATTGGCGGAACACCGTCGGGGTAGCAGGCGGACTTGGCGGGCCGCTGCCGGGTGAAGGCCGTTCGGTCGCCTGGGTGACGGGCGATCCACAGCGAGCGGATGTGGTATATGCGGCATTGACGTCGTATACGAGCGGCAGGGCGGCTGACTGCTCGGAATTGTCGGCTTCGGCAGGAAAGGGAGGCAAGGAGGGCAAGAGTGGCAAGGCTGAAACCTGTCTGCACGGAGGTGTTTTCCGTTCCACGAATCACGGGGCGAATTGGGAGGCGCTTGATCCGGATGGCTTGAACCATCGCGATGGGCAAGACGCCAACCAGGCATCAAGCTACGAGATCGTCGCCGTGTCGCAGGATGGGAAGACGCTCTACACGTCCGATTCGGTCGGCGCCGCCGTTTTTTGCTATGCGAATGGGGCTTGGAGCAAAGTGGTGTCGGGACCGAACCGGCCGCGCTCAGCATTCCCTGCCGGGCCGAACATGCGCTTTATTGTAACCGATCCGCGAGATCCGTCTGTAGCCTACGCCGGCAATACAGAGTATGTGCTGAAGACGTCCGACGGTGGCGCGACCTGGACAGATGTCACCGCGACGGAGTCGGCACCGGGTTCGAACTTGTGGAACGGTCGCGGCTTCGGAGGGCTTGTGTCCAAAGACATCGTGTTCAACCCGTGGGACGCGAAGCAGACGATGCTGCTCGCGATGGACGCGGGCAACGGCTGGTTGTCCCACGACAGCCTGCGCGATTGGAGCAAGACGAAAAACCCTATTCCAACGTGGCAAGGGGCGATGGACGCCAGTTTCAGCCGTTCCGGCGGCAACGGATCATCGACGATCTACTTGATCCTCGGCCAGCGGGATTTTCGCGGCATCGGAGTAAGTAGTGACGGCGGTGGCAGCTGGAAACTGCTTGCTCCCGGCACTCACCAACTGCCGCCCCAACAGGGAAATACTCCGGGAAGCATCTACTCCGACCCGCAGGATGATCAGCTCGTTTGGGCGATCGTGGGAGGGAAGTTGCTGGCCACGACAGACGGCGGAGAGCATTGGAGTGCGCTTGACGACGGCAAAGCAAAGTACAATTGGATTGCCGCCAGTCGCAAAAACCCGCACACGTTTTACGTGACTTCGGATCGTGGGGTATATCGAACGAAGGACGGCAAGCAATTCGATTTGATCCCGGAGAACACGGTCGAATTTGACCGCATTGCCATCGATCCGAATGACGATCAGGTGTTTTACGCAACTCGGAACAAACGGACCGGCGCCGCCCCTAACGGAATATTCCGATATGACGGCCGGAGCAACGATCAGTTTTGGAGCCACTATGACAATTTCCCTGACGCGTGGCATGGCAAATATGTGTATGATGTCGACGTCGATCCGTTC
>JAJFMO010000325.1 GCA_020697475.1 Paenibacillaceae bacterium
GTATTTTTATCTTTCAAAAATTGATTTTTGCCCGGAAGCTTGTTCTTGTTGCTAAGAATCCATTCCCGATAAGCAGGATCGGAGGCAGGGTCGATGAAAAAGGTTTGGTAAATGCGCTTCCACCCTTCGTCTCCGGCTGACGATTTGTTCGTCTTCGGATCGATCATCGGCAAGGAGAACTGGTTCGTCTGCAGCAAATGCCCGGACGCGACGGACATCCCCAAGTACGGCTGCCCGCCTTCGGTTCTCGTCATCTTGTGCGCCACAGCGAGCGCGTCGTCCCATGTCATCCCGTCCTTCGGGTAAGGGACGCCGAACTTATCGAACAGATCCTTGTTGTAAAACATCACCATCAAATTGTTTTGCCGAGGCAGCCCATACAGCTTACCGCCGGTCATCGACTTCATCGCGTCAAGCGGAGCCGGATCGAAACGGCTCAAATCGATGTTATGCTTCTTGATCAGCTCGCTGATGTCAAGCTGCAAGTCGGGATTGATGACCGTCGCCAAAATTTCTCCGATCGACGTGCTGACGATGTCCATCTGCGTTCCGCCGGCAATCCGCTCCTTCACTTTCTCCGGCTGAATCCGATCCAGGAACGTGAATGTGTAGTTGGGAAAGCGTTTGCTCAATTCTTCCTGAGCTGTATCCGCCGTCTCATCCCCGTCTCCCGTCAAGCCGACGATGCTGATGGACGCGGGTCCCCAATCTTTCGGGCTGTTCGCCGCCGCGCCTGATTCCCCCGTGGCACCCGTTGCACCTGTTCCTACCGTTGCGCCGGTAGCGCTTTCCTTGTCGTTGCTGCAAGCTGCCGTTACTCCGACGAATGTGACACAAACAAACAATAACAACCATTGCTTGATCATTGGAACCCCCCCTCGATTGTTCCGCAGAATTTCCGGTTATTTTTTTAGCCTTATCACCATCATAAGCGAGCGAAAGCGGCGAAAACTATACATTCCTTGCAGAGTTGAACCCAGGTTTCCTTGTAAAAATTGTTCGGTTGGAGGGGACCCCGTAAATTATAAATTCTGGCGTGTAAAGGAGGAAAAAAACGCCCCGAAAATCGGGGCGGCGTTGGAAGGGGTGCATCTATGGGTTGGTACTCGCTTGCATCCTTCGGTATTGGGACGGCGACAGTCCGGTTGCCTGTTTGAAGACGCGGCCGAAATGAGCGATATTTTCAAATCCGGCGTGCTCGGACACCCGCAATATTTTCCACTCGGTCTCCTTGAGCAATTGCTGCGCCTTCTTAATCCGTACATGGTTCAAATACTCAATGAAGGAAATCCCGAACGTCTCCTTGAACATCCGGCTCAAATAATAGGTGCTGATGAAGTAGCGCTGGGACAAGTGCGCCAAGGTCAGCGGTTCCATGTAATTGTCCTGGATGTAATTAGCGACTTCGTAAATTTTTCGGTGCAGCGGAGCGTCGGTCGTGTTGCTTGACATATCGTATCGATCGAGACTTCGGCGAAGCTGAAGCAGGAATTCGATGATAAGCGCTTTCAAATAAATGACGTGGCCCTCCGCCCGTTCCTTCAATTCCTTCGTCATCTTATGCAGCAGCCCTTCGATCAATTGGCGGTCGTCCGGCTTCAGCCGCACGGTGGGGATGTCTTTGCCGAAGGGAGCCAGCACCTTCATCACGGAATCGGTGCCGAAGCATTCCTCCAGGAACGTTTCGTTAAAATGCAGCATAATCCGCTCATGGGTCGGGTTGCCGACGTCAAGCGTGCGATGAAGAGCTTGTTTCGGGATAAACACCAGATCGCCTTGGGCGATCAAGTACACGTGATCTTGAATGTAATATTTGCGCTGCCCGGCAAACAGATAGTAGATTTCATAGCTGTCGTGGGCATGATCCGAGTCCATGTTGTACGGCTGCCGCCGGTAGGCGTACTCAACGCGAAACGCCGGCTCCTTGTGCAAATACTTCGTAGCTCCCAACGGATTTATCGCTGCCATTCCGATCCCCCCTTGTGGTTTAGTTTACCATACCGTCAGGGGGGCGCGGAACAAAAAGATAAGCTATCTATTTACATAATCGGCCGCTTCGGCATTGGAAAGCACCTGCTGCGTATTTTTGCAACCCGGAATGACTGCGGTAACTGCCTCCTGATTTAAACACCAAGCCAACGCCCAGGTGGCCATATTCATCCTTTCCGGCACTTCGTTCTGCTGAATTACCTCCACTTCTCTCAAGATGCGGTCGATTCTTTTCTGTTCCTGTTTGTTTCTGACATCGTCGCTTCCAAAAGTGGCTCCCGGCTTATATTTGCCTGTTAAAAAACCGCTGCACAAGGGAACCCTTACCAGTACGCCGATATCCTGTTCAGCCGCATAAGGAAGAAGCGTCTCCTCCGGTTGTCTGTCGATTCGGTTATAGCGGATTTGAAACACTCCACAACCGTTGCGAACGGAGCCTTCCGCCTGATGCATATTATCCGGACTGCCTATGGAGTTCCCTAAATGTCTTATCTTGCCTGCTTGCACTTGTTTATCCAGCATTGTCCATAACTCATCGTTGTCGAAATGTTCATTTGTCCCGGAATGAAATTGATACACATCGATGTAGTCGGTTTGCAACGCCTTCAGCGAGCCGTTCAGCTGAGACAATACTTGATCGGGCGCATACTGCTTTTGACCATTGTAATTGCCGAATTTGGTGGCGATGACCCAATCCTCTCGTTTCTGGGTATGCATATATTCGCCGATTAACCTCTCGGAGAGATGATCTCTCCCGTATCCTGCAGCGGTATCGATCAAGTTAATGCCCCGATCTTTTGCCGTGTCAAGGATGTCAGCCGCTTCTTTCGCATTAAAGTCATGTCCCCAACTGCCGGAAAACTGCCATGTCCCGATACCCACCACGGATACGTTAATCTCTGTTTTCCCTAATCTGCGGTATTTCATATAAAATTACCTCCTAATTAAGTTTTCTAAACGGATCCTCAGGGTCCCACAGTTCATGGCGGCCCCATGAGGAGACACTCCCCCATTTGGAGATGTAACTAGTGTCTGTCCCCTTCTCTTCGGCTCGCTGCGTGATCCGTTCGGGGTCCCAGCCGTCAAGAAGTTCCGCCAGCAGTTCTTTCCTAATATTGCTGTAGCCCTCTTCCCCACTCAAATCAATTTGTTCCTCAGGATCCTCTTGTAGATTGAACAGCTGAGGACTTCCGAAACCGTGATAGTAAATCAGCTTGTACGGATAGCGGATCATCATGCGAACCGGAGCTCCAAATTGATAAATTTCCGAAAATATCGCCCGGTCGCCCAGCTTCTGCGCATGTTCCTGAGGGCCGCGCAACATCGGTGTCAGGTCGTCCCCATCCAGACCGGGCATCGCCGGGCACCCGCCTAGGCTGACGAGAGTGGGGGCCAGATCCACCAAGCTTACGGGAGCGGACACCGTTCTCCCCTTCTCTACAAGTCCTGCTTCGCTGCGGCCGAGTTGCGTGACGATGATCGGGACATTCACCGCCGGCTGATAGAAGTTGAATTTCCAGAACATCCCGTGGTCACCGGCCATTTCGCCGTGATCGCTTAAGTAAATGAAAATCGTCTCCCCGGGCAAGGAACTGCAAGCATGGACGATGCGACCGACCCATTCGTCCAATTGTCCGACCGATCCGGCATACGCGGCTCTCACCCGACGAATTTCTTCGTCTGTAATCTCACGAATCTTAACCGCTTTGAACCATTTTTCTATCCAAGGGTGCTGCGGTGAGGCATCGATCGGGATCGGAGTATCTTGGCCTTCCATCACCTTCAAAGCTTGCTCGAACAACTCGGGTGGGCTGACATACGGGGTATGCGGACCGTACAGTCCTACGGTCAGGAACAGCGGCTTATCTTGCCCTTCTTGCCCTTCTTGCCCTTCTTGACCGCCCTGCTCCTTCTTGCCTCGCTCAGCCAAAAACCGCTCGCACGCTTCAATCACATCCCCGTCGAATTGCAGCACCGGGCTGTCGCCGCCGCCCGCCAGCTCAATCGAGCGAATGCCCCGCGAATCGGTGCCTTTCAGTCTGCCGTATTCGGTTTTCGGCCCTCCGGGATACGTGTTGGTGATGTCGCCGACCAACCTTTTCTGATATCCATGCCGTTGGTCGGGGCCGACGAAATGCATGCGTCCGCCAAGCACGGTCTCATACCCCGCGATCGACAAGGCGTGGGCAAACGTCGGAATATCCGAGGACAGGATATGATTGTTGCTCATGACCTCAATGCGGTGAGGAAACCGCCCGGTCATCATCGACATCCGCGACGGCACACAGATCGGCGCATTACAGTAGGCTTGCGTGAAACGTACGCCGTCCTCGGCCAGACGATCCAGATTGGGGGTTTGCACGAACGGGTTTCCGGCGCACCCCATCCAATCGGCGCGATGCTGATCGGAAACGAATAATACGATATTCGGTTGACTCATTTTTTATCCTCCAATTTCGCGGCAATCGCTTTGTTGGCCATCAGTTTATTTCCTGAACCGGTGTATCATTGACTTTGGCCTGAAGAAGATGCAACTCGTCTTTGAGCTGCTGCACCGCGTTCACATAGGCCGGATCACGATACACATTGTTCATTTCGTAAGGATCGGCCTCCAGATCGAACAGTTCCCATTCCGGCTCGGTTGGCGCCTGCTTATTCATCCCGAGCGCCTCCCCGTAGTAGTAAATCAGCTTGTACTTCTCCGTACGCACGCCGTAATGCGAAGCCACTTTGTGCGGGTTGCTCATATGTTCCCAATATCGATAATAAAGCGAGGTCTGCCATCCGCCAGGGATCACGCCATTAAATAACGACCGCAAGCTGCTGCCCTGCATGTCCTCCGGAATCGGCAAGTTGGCATAATCCAGAAAAGTTTCGGCAAAATCGACGTTCAGCGCCATCGCATCCATGACCGACCCCGGCGCAATCTCGCGCGGATACCGCACCAGGAACGGCATGCGAAGCGATTCCTCGTACATGAACCGTTTGTCGTACCAGCCGTGATCGCCGAGGAAGAACCCTTGATCCGAGGTATAGATGACGATCGTATCCTCGGCAATGCCTTCGCGGTCCAAATAATCGAGCAAACGCCCGATATTGTCATCCACCGAGGCGATGC
>JAJFMO010000326.1 GCA_020697475.1 Paenibacillaceae bacterium
GTTTGACAAAATCGTTCCTATCTACCTGATCTCGTTCTAAATAGGGTGTCAAATCCGCCAAATAACCTAATCGGTTATACTCGATACATCGCGCGGAGTCCATTACGATAAGATCCGGCGCCTGGTCTTCGCTCATGTATTTTTTCATTTTGTCGTGGTAATTGTGAACCGTCTGTACGTTCAATTTCACATTTGGGTTGTGTTCCTCGAACTGTCGCTTTACCTTGTCCATCAATTCGTTTGACATCTGAGGCTGTGGAAAGCGCAACATGCTCGGGAAAAGCAAAGTACTGACAACCTTTTGCGCAAAAGCCGAGGCATCCAGTCGCTTGCTGCCCACCGTTTGATCCATCGTGTTCATCAGCTCTAGCCGTACAGCTGCAGCACGACAACCGTTCGGTTTTGGTCATCAAGAGTTTGCAAGGCTTCCCATAAGTCTAAACTTGTTTGTCTACGTCGTTGCTGTTCTTCAAAACTATTGTCTACCAATTCGGCTAACTGTTCGAACGGAACCGGTTGACGACGGTGCTTGCGAAGCCAATCGTAGCAAGCATTCCGGGTCATCGTATACAACCAACTGCCAGCTGCCGCGGGCTCCTCAAGTCGAGACAAGCCACTGTACGAACGGAGAAACACTTCCTGGGTAATATCTTGAGCAATGTGGAAATCACCGATCATTCCGTATGCGGCCGCATATACCGCGTTAGTATAATGCTCGACAAAGGTTCGGAAAGCATCTGTGTCACCATCTGCTGCCCGTTTGATCAGTTGTTCATCCAATAATGTCACCTCGCATTGCCATCATCTCCTTCAACTTGATCTTTCATAATTTAAGACGCAGAGGGCTTGGTAGAATCGTCGGTGGGAAGTAAAGTTTTTGAGGGCAATATGCCGAACGGGGATGGATTGAGGAGGGGAAATCTAGGGAGCGGGTCAGACGACCCGCACAATTACCGACAGCACCAGCCCCACAAGGAAGCCGCACACTGCGCCGTTGACGCGAATCCATTGTAAATCTTTGCCGACCTTCTCCTCCAGCATGCGGACGAGAGCGGCGTCGTCCATCTGATCCAAATTGTCTTGTACCAATTGTCCGATCCGAAAATGATTTGCCTGCACCAGCCCGATCACATACGCCAGCACCCGCTCCTCGGCGGCGGCAATCCATTCCGGCTGTCCGGCAATTCGACGCCAAACATACCGATAGACGGCGAACACCGCTCGCCCTCCGTTCTCCCGTTCGGCTTCCAGCCAACTCAGCGCCGCATCACGCGCATCGCCCAGCCTTGACTCGATAAACGCTTGCCCGTCCTCTCCTTCGACCCAACGCTTCGCCCAATCTTTCAACCGGCCCAACCGCTCATCGTCATCCGCCAACTGAAACAGGCGCACCCGAATTTCCTGGATGATTTTATCCCGGTATGCATTGCCCGGGGACCGCATATCGCGCACCGTCGAACCGAGCATATCCTGCAGGATGCCTCCCAGCTTGTCCTCTTCCATGAAGCCGGCGAAAGCCTGAAAGGCGAACCCCATCAAGCCGTTCATCTTCACCTCGGACATCTTCTCGTTGGCCAATTTGCCAAGCATCTTCCGCGTGTCCAACCTCATGACCCACTCATACACTTCACCCGCCATGAAATCGAACGCCTTCTGGTCGACCTTCGACTCGATCAGGCGGGTGACCGCTTTGTCGGCGGCATTTTTCACATCGAATTGGTCGATCCATCCGGAAACTTTCCCCTGAATCGGCGCAACCCACTTCTCTACCGGTACCTGCTGCACTTGTCGGACCAGGAACTCCAAGACGGCCAACCGGACGCTGCGCTTGCGCACCAGCCTCGTGGCCAATTTCCCGACGATACCGATCATGTTGAATTTACGCAGCTTGTCCTCGATGCTCTCCTTGTTCAGCAACTCGTTCTCCACGGCGGAGATGAGGGAACGGATAATTTTGTCCTTGTTCTTCAGCAGCAAGGAGGTGTGCGGAATCGGGATGCCGAGCGGATGGCGGAACAGCGCCGTCACCGCGAACCAGTCCGCGATGCCGCCGACCAAGCCGGCCTCGAATCCTCCCCGCAGCAGGAACACCGCCGTCGATTCCGTCATAAATAAGGTGATAAGAAAGCCGAGCGCCATAATCGCCAGCGAAATCCCGGCCATATACCGTGTGTTCATTGCTTTTTTGCCTCCGAAATGATCGAGATGAGAAAAACACTTGCAAAAAAGACGAAAACAGTTTAATTTAAACATAACTATTCCGACATGTTTACTATGTATTTAATTTCTGACTTTGACTAAGGCAGGTGAACGCGGTATGAAACGTTGCCCGCAATGTTCCGCATTCAATAAATCAAACAGATTTACTTGCAGCAAGTGTGGCTCGGAACTAAGCGAATCCGGCTTTCAGGCGGATCTGCTAATGTATTGGGACGAGCAAACGAGCGGCCGCCTTACCGCGGTGTGTTCCCTGATCCTTGTGGCCGGCGTGCTGACGACGATTCTGATTTCCAGCATCGCGCCTGCCTTGATTGGACTGTTGCTGGCTGGAATTTATTATGTCTGGAAGTACAAAGAGTAGTTTACCACAAAAGAAAATCGGATTCATAACCGCGCCATTGACCCATTATGGAGGGAGTGATACACTTTTTACAAATTTGGTTGGAAAGAAGGTTTTCATACGACAATGGCTAATCGCGATTCTGCTGCTGCCGGCAAACCGAACATTATTATTATGTACGCGGACGACCTCGGTTACGGGGACATCGGATGCTATGGAGCTACCGACATCTCTACCCCGAACCTTGACCGCCTCGCCTCGGATGGGATCTTGTTCACCGAGGCTTATTCGGTTGCCGCGACTTGCACCCCCGCCCGCTACAGCCTGCTGACCGGCGTCTATCCTTGGCGCAACGAGTACGCCGCGATTCTGCCGGGAGACGCTCCGCTCATCATCAATCCGACTATGCCGACGTTGCCGGGGATGCTCCGCAGTGAGGGCTATTCAACCGGAATCGTCGGAAAATGGCACCTGGGTCTCGGAACCGGAGGGCTGGACTGGAACGAAGATATCGACCACAGCCCGCTGGACGTCGGATTCGACTACTCCTTCATTATGCCCGCTACTAACGATCGCGTTCCCTGCGTGCTCGTCGATGGCCGCCGAGTGGATGGGTTGGAGGAGAACGATCCGATTGAGGTTTTTTACGGCAAGGAAAACCCGTTCCCCGAAATGCCTACGGGCAGGGACAATCCCGAGTTGCTGCGGATGCATTACAGCCACGGTCATGACGGCACGATTGTGAACGGCGTCAGCCGGATCGGGTTTATGCGCGGAGGCAAGGCCGCTCTATGGAAAGACGAGGAAATGGCCGAAGTGCTCGCCGACAAGGCGGTCAACTTCATCAGCGAGCACACTGATCAGCCTTTCTTCCTCTATTATGCGTTCCATCAGCCGCATGTGCCGCGTCTGCCGGGGCCGCGATTCGCCGGCAGCACGAAGCTGGGGCCGCGCGGGGACGTCATCGTTGAGATGGACTGGTGCGTAGGCCAGGTGCTCGATACGCTGGATCGATTGGGTCTGCGCGACAATACGATCATCCTGTTCTCCAGCGACAACGGACCGGTGCTTGACGACGGCTATGCTGACCAAGCCGTGGAATTGAAGGGCGGACATCGCCAGGCTGGGCCGCTCCGCGGGGGTAAGTACAGCAAGTACGAAGGGGGAACCCGGCTCCCGTTTATTCTAAGTTGGCCGGGGCGCGTCAAGCCGGGACGTTCCGATGCGTTCGTCAGCCAGATCGACCTGTACGCTTCATGGGCGGAGCTCGTCGGCCACAAGTTGGGCGCCGACGAAGCGACGGACAGCTTGAATGTGCTGGCGGCTTTACTGGGTGAAAGCAAGGAAGGCCGCACGGAATTGGTAACCGAAGGTTCCAAGAATACGAAGGCGATCCGCCAAGGCGATTGGGCGTACATTCCGCCTCACAAAGGTCCGGCAATCAATCTGAACACGATGATCGAGACGGGCAACTCTCCGGAGCCCCAGCTGTACAAGCTCAGTGATGACATCGGCCAACAAATTAATGTGGCGAAGGAGCATCCCGACAAGGTGGCGGCGTTGTCTGCCAGGCTTGAAGAGATCGTAGCCAGCCGCACAACGCGGCCCGGGATATAAGAGGGAGAGTGTGCGATGAATTCGTTCGATTTTTATAACCCGACCAAAATCGTTTTCGGCAAAGATACACTCGATCGGCTGGGCGGCCTGCTTCAGACATACGGCGCCACCAGGGTATTGCTCGTATACGGCGGCGGAAGCATCAAACGGATCGGCGCCTACGACCGGGTATTGGGAGCGTTGAAGGAAGCGAATATCGGTGTGACCGAGTTGCCCGGCGTGGAGCCGAACCCCCGGGTGTCGACCGTGCGACGCGGGATTGAGCTTTGCCGGAAGGATGGAGTAGACTTCATCCTCGCCGTCGGCGGCGGCAGCGTACTTGATGCGGCAAAGGCGGTCGCCGTGGGCGTGCCTTATGCGGGCGCTGTATGGGATTTCTTAAGCCGCAAAGCGAAAATCACCGGCGCCCTGCCGCTCGGTACGGTCCTGACGCTGTCGGCGACCGGTTCGGAGATGAACGGCAACTCGGTCATCACCAACTGGGAGGAGAAGCTGAAGAAAGCGTTCGGCAGCATCCATGCTTTTCCGAGGTTCTCCATCCTCGACCCGACGCTCACCTACTCCGTGCCCGCGAACCAGACGGTGAACGGTATCGTCGACATGATGTCTCACGTGTTCGAGCAATATTTCAGCCTGACTCCGGACACTCCGCTGCAGGAGCGGTTGTGCGAATCGATCTTGCAGACGGTGATCGAAAATGGCGAGCTCGCTCTGAAGGAGCCGAACAACTACACGGCCAGAGCCAATCTGATGTTGTGCGGGACCTATGCGCTCAACGGCGGGATGATCAGCGTCGGCATGAAAGGCGACTGGGCGACGCACGATATCGAGCATGAGGTCAGCGCGATTTATGATATCGCACATGGCGCCGGGCTGGCGATTATTTTCCCGAACTGGATGCGTTATGTGTACAAAACCCGCGTTGACCGCTTCGTGCAGTTCGCCGTTCGGGTGTGGGGCGTCGATCCTGCGGGCAATTCCGACGACGAAGTGGCGTTGGCCGGCATCCAGGCGACCCGGGATTATTTCACCCGAATCGGCGCGCCGGCAACGCTTGGCGATCTGAACATCGACGACGCCAATCTCGATCGCATGAGC
>JAJFMO010000327.1 GCA_020697475.1 Paenibacillaceae bacterium
CCTCCCATACGGATGAGTAACGGCGAATTCATTCTGCCGATTAACGTCTCGACCGACCCGCAGCGCCTGAACGATATCCGCTCGGAGGTCGTGTTTATGATCAGCCGCAATATCGGGAGCGAGACCGACCCCGCGCGAATCGGCTTCGACTTCGCGCCTGAGCCGCCACATGGAGTTCGCGCTGAACTCGACAGCCATCCCGGACAATCGCTCGCTCAAGAGGCGCAAGTCGTCGAACTGTCCGATCGGCGGCTGATGACTGTCATGCGCACAGGCAACGGCTGCATGTTTTACGCGGTGTCTGCTGATTATGGCCGCACCTGGACGGAGGCGAAGCCGCTGCGCGACCGGGAAGACGGGGCAATCCTACCGCATCCGAACGCGCCCTGTCCGTTCACCCGCTTGAGCGACGGGCGCTATGCGCTGCTCTATTGCAACAACAACGGATCGTTCGATGGCGGCAAAACCCCTTATGACCATACGCGCAACCGCCATCCGATCTATATCGCTGTCGGCCGGGAAACTGGGGCGGTTAACGGACAGCCACTCTCTTTCGGTCCGCCCCGATTGCTGTGCTCGATTGACGGCTTCCGGCCGCACCTCAAGCGCGACTTGGCCTACGGATTCTTTTTGGAGGATCATGGCGAGTTCTATCATTTCTATAACGCCGGGTGGGAAGCGATTCAAGTGAACCGGGTCGACCCCGCCTTGCTGGAATAGGAAATCTTATTTGGAGAGGGGCAGCAGCGATGAACGTAATATTCATACTATGCGACACGATCGTGCGGGACAAAATCTCCCCGTACCACCAAGGCAACGGGCCGCACGGCCATATCCGGACTCCGAACATGCAGCGGTTGGCCGATCGCAGTGTCGTCTTTACGAACTATTGGTTGAATTCGACGCCTTGCATGCCGGCGCGCCGCGACTTGTTTTCCGGCCGCATCGAATTTCCTTGGCGCAGTTGGGGTCCCCGCGAGAGCTTCGATCCCGATTGGTCCGTCAAGCTGAGCGAGACGAATGTAAACACGTGCTTCTTCACCGACCACGCCAATATGTTCGATGTCGGGTCCTCCAATTACCATCACTTTTTCGACTCGTATCAATTTGTCCGGGGGCACTTCAACGATCATTGCCTGACTGCCGTAGGCGATCACGCAGACCGCAGCGGCATGTCCAAGCGGATTTACACGGAGACGACTCGCGGGATGGATTCGGAAGAGAAAACATTCGTGGCGAAAAATATGACCAATGTTGCGACTTGGCTCGATCAGCATGCCGGGGACGCCCAGCCGTTCTTCCTGCTCGTCGACGAGTTCGATCCCCACTGGCCGCTCGACCCGCCGGAGCCGTATCGTTCCATGTACCTGAAGGATCGTTCTTTGCTCGACAAAAACTTAAGCCCTTTCTACAAATCGGGCAAGGCCAGCGATTATACCGATGAGGAACGGGAATGGCTGGAAGCGCAGGCGGCCGGGAAAATCACGCTGGTCGACCGTTGGCTCGGCACTGTGCTGGATCGGATGGATCAGTACAACCTGTGGGAGAACACGATGCTGATCCTCACAACGGATCATGGGGAGTTCATCGGCGAATACGGACAAATGTCCAAGGGCTCGGGCTTCAGCTACCCGCTTTTCGCACGGATTCCGCTGATCGTCCATTATCCCGGGTCTCCTCTAGGCGGGAAGTCGAGCGGGCAGCTTGCCTGCGCGGTCGACTTGAACGCTACGGTGTTGGATGCTTTGGAAGTGGAGGAAGACCCTCGTTGCCACGGGCAAAGCCTCGTACCCGTTCTGCGCGGTGAAAGCCAGGCGGAGCCGAGGCAAGACGTGCTGTATGGCTGGTGGGGCAAAGGCTTTTACTGGACGGACGGGCGGTACTTGCTATGCAAGGCGCCGGAACAGAAAGGTCCGCTCTATCAATATGGAACCGATCTGGGTGAAAAGTTTGTCGGTTTGAAAAACACGTATTTCGATCGTTATGCAGGCGCGGAGACGGGCCGGTTCATGCCGCATACCGATCGGCCGGTATACCGTGTGCCATCCGACGGCATGGCTTACTCGACACGCAACGCCGACTTTGACGCGCTGTTCGACCTTGCGGCGGATCCGGATTGCCGGCACAACTTATATAACAGTGCGTCCGATGTAACGGAGCAATACTTGCGGCGGCTCGTCGCGGCGATGCAGTGGCTTGAAGTGCCTTCCGAGCATTATGTGAGGCTTGGGTTGACCAAGTTTGCGCCTGAGGCCTGAGCGTGTTGAGGCTTAAGGCGGCAGAGAGACCGAGACAGAGACAAAGGTGGAAGACAGGCATGGGACCCAAGGAGACGGCAATTCATATCGGGCTGACCCGAGATTTTTTGGAAAAGGCGGCCGACCCCTGGCGGATGGGTTTATCGTGGCTGCGGCAACAGCAACAGTTCAAGTGGTCATGGTTCGAGGAGTATTTGCCGGAAGTGCACAGCAAGCAATTGGGAGATTGCGATGTCGTCTTGTCCTGGACGCCGAAGTGGACCGCAGCCAGTCTCGAACGCGTCGACAAGCTGCTGCTGATTGCCAGATGGGGGGTCGGCTACGACCATCTGGACATCGACGCTTGCACGAAGGCCGGCGTGATGGTGGCGATTACCCCTGAGGCGGTTCGCCGGCCGGTCGCCGCAGCTAATGTGGCGATGATTATGGCGCTTGCAACGGGCCTGATGCACAAGGATCGGGACGCACGCGCCGGCCTCTGGCAGCAGAACAGTTTAGTTGAACCAGGGTTCGGCCTGGTCGGCAAAACCTTGGGCTCCATCGGCTTCGGAAATGTGGCGCAGGAGACGTTTCGCTTGATGTCAGGGTTTTCCTTGAAGTATATGGCGTGCACTTTGCATCCCGACCGTCATCGGTCGGAGGCTGTAAGCTTGGGGGTGGAATTGACCGACTTGGCGTCGGTCGTACGTGAAAGCGATTATGTGATGATCAACTGCCCACTGAAGAGCGATACGCTCCATCTGCTCGGCGCGCGGGAGCTGGCCGCCATGAAGCGGAGCGCGTATTTGATCAATCTGTCCCGCGGGGCGATTGTCGAGGAACAGGCGTTGATCGAGGCTTTGCGGCAAAGGCGCATCGCCGGTGCCGGGCTCGATGTGTTCGAGCGTGAGCCGCTGCCTGCGGGGCATCCGCTCACGGAGCTGCCGCAGGTGATCTTGACACCGCACACGCTGGCGTTGACGGACGACCTGTTCGCCGGCATGGAGAAGCAGCATCGCGAGATGTACCGAGCATTGCACGAAGGAGCGATTCCGCCCCACGTGGTCAACCGGGAAGTGCTCGATTCGCCGCGCTTGCGGGAGAAACTCGCGGCATTGCAAGACAGGCTGAAACACAACAGGTTGTAATTGCAAGCAGTGAATTTAAGCTAAATGGAGGGACAAGGATGTTGAAAAAAAGCTGCTTACTTGTCATGGCTGTCCTACTACTAGCGATTATTTCTGCAGGATGCAACAAGGCAGTAAATGAAAACCAGGGAGCAACAGGAACCAAAAGCGTAAGCGAGACCGCCAAAAAGGATTCAACTGCATTTGATTATAACCAACAGGCGAATATTAAATTTTTTATGCACGTGGATTTTACCCAATCCTTATTT
This sequence comes from Paenibacillaceae bacterium, assembly GCA_020697475.1. Taxonomy (GTDB): domain Bacteria; phylum Bacillota; class Bacilli; order Paenibacillales; family NBRC-103111; genus JAJFMO01. The sequence continues at coordinate 3,634 of JAJFMO010000327.1, forward strand.
GAACAACTATATGTTAACCCGCTGAAAAAAAAGTTTCCCAATGTGACTTTGGAGTTATATCGAAAGCCTGTTTCCGCGGTGGACAAAAGTATTGATCAGTTGCTTGCCTCGGGAACTATACCGGATTTGACTTACACAAGTATTTATCATATTCAATATCTGAAAAATGCCAATTTGGCGGAAGATTTGAATCCGTTAATTAAGAAAAACAATTTTGATCTGAGTCGGTTTAGGCCGGAAATTATTGAATCGGCGCGTCAATATGGAGAGAAAGGTGAAATATATGCCATCCCGGTATATAACCAAGTCTCGGCACTGTTTTATAGTAAAGATATTTTTGATAAATTCGGGGTGCCCTATCCTAAGGATAATATGACATGGCCAGAGGCGATTGAATTGGCCAAACGTGTAGCAAGAACGGAAGGGGGGGTTGTCTATCGGGGGATGGACGCCGGTTCTTTGGACCGATTCGCCTACCCGCTTTCTTTACCTTATGTCAATTACAAAACGAAAAAATCAGCCATCTTTTCTGATGATTGGATAGCTATTACGAAGTTGTTCAAGGAATTGCTGGATATCCCCGGAAATAAGCAGTCGGGAGGCTCCCCTGCCTCCATTCAACAATTATTTTTTAAGGATCAAACTTTAGCCATGGCAGCAAATCAGGTGGGGATCTTTGCTCAGGTGCAAGATTTATTCGATTCAGGCAAACCCATGAATTTTGACGTGGCCAGTTACCCGCAACACCTTAATGCGCCGGGTAAAAGCATCCAGGTTGATGCGCATATGTTTGCGATTTCCCCCAACAGCAAGTATCAAGATCTCATCTTCAAAATAATTGAATATTTCACAAGTGATGAGCAACAAATCAATGCCACGCGTATTGGCAGACTATCGCCGCTTAAAGGGACTGAAATTGAGCGGAATGCCTATGCCGATGTCTCTGCGTGGAAGGGCAAGAACATTGCGGCACTGTTCAAAACTATCCCGGCAAAGTTGGTGATCCATGACGAATATTCCAATATCGCCATTAAGGAAATTAACGCAGCAGCTTCCAGAATAACCAGTGGCAAGCAAGATGTCGTGGAAGCTTTGCGGCAAGCCCAAGAAAATGCTGACAAAGGAATCGATAGTCTTAAATGAGTCAAACAGTAGCCCGGCCGAATAAAATTACGCAGACTATAGCGATGGCTACGGTCTGCGTTTCCATTTTCTACAGCGATATCCACTAACGATACTGGCGGCGGTAAACCGCCGGGGTGATGCCCTCCGCTTTTTTGAACGTTCTAATAAAGTAGGAATCATCGTTGAATCCGCTCTGCTGGGCAATATAAGCGACTGGGAGGCGGGTTTCCCGCAACAGCTTCTTGGCGTGATGCACCCGTTTGACTGTAATGAACTTGCCGATCGTCAAGCCGGTGATCTTGTGGAACAGGCTGCACAGGTAGGT
>JAJFMO010000328.1 GCA_020697475.1 Paenibacillaceae bacterium
ACTGCCGTCTTGCCGTTGGCTGCAATCTTGGCATTGATCAGAGCCATAATGTCGCTTACAAGAGCTTGATCATTCGCGTTCATCGGATCCAGAGTGCCAAGAGCCGTTCTTGCCGCGCGTACGGATACTTTCTCCGTGTCGGTCAAGTTATTGTGCACATTCGTCAGTTCGTTAAGAATAGTCGTATTGCCTAACGCCGGAGCGTTGGCCAAAGCTACATTACTGACGCCCAGCTTGCTGAGTGCGCCCTGGGTGCTGAGCGGCAAGCCTGCGATGGTGCCGATTGCCAGAGTAGCCGCCAGTGTGGTTACTACTGCTTTCTTCTTGAAATTCATTAGTCAACTTCACCTCGATACGTATATTTCAAATCTCATTTCCAGAGTGGAAACCAATGTTTCTTGCCCGCTATGGGCTGCCAGACATCGATCGGACGGTTATCCGTTACCCGCTCGCTGTTGTCCAGATAATACTCTATGAACCGTTGTCCAAGCTTATGCCCTATGTATTCGTACGCACTTCTAAGATGAAAGGGGCGATGATCGACGTTATGCGCGTCGGAAGCGATGAAGTGCACCAGGTTCCGGCGACACATGTTGAGACATAATTCCTGAATCTTGCGGCCAAAACCGCCATTCACCGAATGAGAAGTCAACTGGCTGAGCGCGCCGCGCTCGATCAATCCCTGAAGCTTGCCGGGATCGGATGCTATCTCTCTGTTCCGCTCGGGATGGGCAATGATTGGAACGATCCCCATCACCTTCAACTCATGAATCAAATCGTTCAATGAGGATGGGATTCGGTCGGATGGCAACTCTAGCAACAGATAGCCGGACCGGTTGATCGTGAGCAATCGATTGTCGGCGAAATCCCCAAGCAAATCGGAATAAACGCGTACTTCTTGGCCGTACAACACCTCCAGCGGAATGCGGCGTTCCTGCAGCTCCCCGTTCAACCGGTCGACGGCAGCAATCACCGAGCTCGCCTTATTGTCGTACCTTCCATTGGCATGATGCGGTGTCGCTACTAATCTACGAATTCCGTCGCCAACTGCCTGCAAGGCCATTTCGATAGATTGTGACAAATCTTGTGCGCCGTCATCCAATCCGGGAAGGATATGACTATGAATGTCTATCATAGACAGGAAATCACCTCCCTATCATAAATCATTTCCACCACGATGTAAATCCGCAAATTCGCTCTTTTTTTCGCCAATCCCTCGCTCTTCTATTCGCATTTGAGGGCGGGTCTATGGGCTTATTTTTACCAAATGAGAGTTCATAATCTTCGAATATGAATGGATAGATTCCAACAATTCGTGATTTTGGTCGCTCTATGAATTCGTCATAAGATGTCGAAAGTCCTGCAAGAGGATGCGAATTGGACCTATTTACCAGAAGAAGACCCGGGCGGGTGGAAACAATTACCGATATTTCTTCCACGAATTACTATGCTATCATCATCTTGCTAGTGAATCAAGAATTTCATGGCAATTTCACTACAAGGATGGAAAATCAACCAACTCATGGAGGAGAGACAAAGATGAATTTTGGGAAAAAGACGGCAGGCTTGTTGGCAATACCTCTGGCATTCAGTCTGGTGATGGGGCCGGTTGCGTCGGCCAGTACGACCGTGGACACGGTCAATGTGGTCAGTACGGTGAATTTTCGGATGGCGCCTTCGACGTCCGGGCAACAAATACGCTATCTGAGAGCCGGCGAGACGCTGCTTCTGCTAGACCAACCGAACAACTATTGGTTGCATGTGCAAGATTCCAACGGGGTTGCTGGATACGTGTCGGCGTTGGAGCAGTATGTGACGGTTACGCACACGGTGATTGAGGATGCGCCTACATATAATGGAGTTGTGCTCTATGGAGTCTCGTTCCGCACCGGTCCGACCACTTCGGCTGATCGGATGCGTTATTTGCATGCGGGCGAGCAAGTGAACATTTTGGAAAAAGTAAACGCTTATTGGTATAAGCTTGAGGACGCGGATCATGTAGTCGGTTATGCCAGCACGGATCCGCAATATATTCAAACGAGTTTCGTGCCTGGGGAAGCCTTGGCGGACGAGACGGCGGATGTCGATCCGTTGGAGCAGGAAGATGCCGATCAGTGGGAGCCGAATGCGGTGTCTGTGGGATACGCGTCGTTCCGTACCGGCCCTTCGACAAGCGAGTCCCGGATTCGTTATCTGAAGCTCGGGGAGCCGTTGTACGTGATGAATAAGGTCAGCGCCTATTGGTATAAGGTGCAGGATCAAGGCGGCACGGTCGGTTATGTGAGCACGAGTGCACAATATATTCAGACGGATTATGTGGAGCCGTATAAGTTGATGACTCGCAGTGAGGCGGCACAGTTGGTGATTGATGCGGGGAAGGCTTACTTGGGCACGCCGTATGAGTTCGGGTCGGATCGCAACGATACTTCGACGTTTGATTGCTCGGATTTTGTGAGGCAGGCGTTCCGCGACGGGATTCAGCAGTTGTTGCCGGCGGATTCGCGCAGCCAGGCGGCGTTCGTGAAGGATGTCGGGGCGGCGGTGAGCGATTGGCATCAGCTGCAACCGGGGGATTTGATGTTCTTTATGTCTTATAAAGGATCGAAGGCGAGCAGCTATGACGGGATCGATAAGACGCAAGAGCGAGTCACGCATGTGGGGATTTACCTTGGCAACGGCAAGGTGCTGCACACGTATTCGCCGGAGTCTGGCGGGGTGCGCATCGACTCGTTCGAGGGGACGGCGTGGGAGTATCGGTTCTTGATGGGTGGGCCTACGTTTTAGGCTCGCCGGTGGCGAGCATAAGGTGGACGTGCCTGTGGCGGGTTTATTGGCTCGGCGGTGCCGGGGTTCGATGCGATAGGAAAAGGTCGGGCGCTGGGGCGCTTGGCCTTTTTTTTCTTGAATGGGGGGCTTCGGTTGTCGGCGCGGCCGGGCGGCATGCTCGTTCGAGGCGATGTATATGACTATTCACACATAATTGTTGTAAACTTCGATAAAGGCGCACACTGTATATGAATTTTCACATATAATCGGCAGATTTCATTTTTTCCAGGCAAATGTATGTGAAATTTCATATAGATTCAATTGGACGATGACAACTCTTTGTGGCTACTTGACAATCGGTATCGGCTTTTGGATGATTGAACTATTAACGTATTTGGGGAGGATCGCCATGAGGCAGAAGAACGAATCAAAAGGTTCTGGCCTAATCAAGGAGGAACCCGCCTCTTATATTGAGGATCGATACGAAATCATCGAGGGGATTCGATACGATTTCTTGTCTTCGCCATCGATCAATCATCAGAAGCTGATCACTGAACTTTGGCGGGTTGTTGATGATACCTGTCACTCAAGCGGAACGATTCTGATTGCTCCTTTGGATGTTTACTTAGATGATGACAATCATTTTCAACCGGATTTGATTTATATTTCTCACGAAAATTCTCACATTATGAAACCGGCTCGAGTGGAAGGTGTCCCTGATCTTGTGGCAGAAATATTATCCCCCAGCACGGGTACGAACGATAAAGTCCGCAAAAAACGCCAGTTTGAGCGGTTTGGCGTTAAAGAGTACTGGATTGTCGACCCGATCCACCGGATTATTGACCAATATGTGCTTGAGCAAGAAAAACTGGTGCTGAATGCCACGTATGGTGCAGGTGATCGGTTGATTTCTCCATGTTTCGCTTGTATTTCGATCGATCTCGATAAGTTATTCGGGGTTATGATTGATTGGGGAGCAGTTAATGAAAGTTAAAGTTCGTGTTTTTGGTAATTGTAATATTGGTCTTATCGGGGAAAGGGCGATGGGATGAGTGAGGATGTAGTGCCTGCGGTTGAGGATGATCTGAAGCCCACTCCGCATGACGAGGCTTTCAAGAAGTTGTTGCAAAGGTTTTTTTGGGAATTTATCGAATTATTTTCCCCGAGTTGGATCGCGAACTGGATTACGACATTGAATAATGCGTTACTACGGCTTATCAGGTCAATAGCGGATTTGTATTTTCAGCCAATTGAAGAAGAAGAATTGATTTTGCGTGAATTATTGGAAGAATTCCCGTGGATGAGGTGCGCAAAGCAGCACAGAAGTAACCATCGATGGTTCATAAAGATCATAGATACTTTAGTTTGGCATAAGATATGAAGTATTTTATTTGACTAAGCTGAACCCACCTGAGGCAGTGAGCCTTTGGTGGGTCTTGTTGTTCTACCCGCCGATTTGGGACATCCGGCGTTCGGTGGGGGTGTGCGATTGGGCTTCGCTGTTGAGCGCTTTGGCCATTTCGTGGTTGAGCGGCTTGATGTCCAAGGCGCGCAAGAACAGGTCGGATACCGCTTGATCGTCGCCGATCAGCTTGCGGACGTTGAATTCGTCCGACCAGTAAAGGCACGGCTTGATGTTGCCGTCCGCGGTGAGGCGGAGCCGGTTGCACGTTTCGCAGAAATGGTCGCTCACTGGATGGATCAGCCCGAAGGTGCCGGGGGCGCCGGCAATGCGGAAGTTCTGGGATGGGCCATTGCCATACACCTCACCATGAGGCGTGGCCTCCCAGCCCATCTGTTGACAACGCTCCATGACGGTAGTGAGCGGTAGGTATTTGCCTTTCCAGCCGGCGTCGTCGTGGCCGATCGGCATATATTCGATGAAACGGACGTGAATCGGGCGTTCCAACGTCAGACGCAAGAAGTCGCCGATCTCGTCGTCGTTCATTCCTTTCATCAGCACGACATTGAGCTTGATCGGATCGAGGCCGACGCGATAGGCGGCCTCGATGCTGTCGAGCACGCGCTGCAAGTCACCGCCGCGTGTGATCAGCGCGAAGCGGTCGGACTTCATCGAATCCATGCTAATGTTGATTCGGGTAAGGCCGGCGGCGCGCAGCTTCTCGGCTTTGTTCGCGAAGAAGATAGCGTTGGTGGTCAAAGCGATATCTTCGATGCCGGGGATGGCGGACAGCATGGCAACCAGCTGTTCCAGATCTTTGCGTACGAGCGGCTCGCCGCCGGTGAGTCTCAGCTTGCGTACGCCCATTAGCGCGAGCACGCGGACGATTTCGGCGATCTCGTCGAAAC
>JAJFMO010000329.1 GCA_020697475.1 Paenibacillaceae bacterium
ATTGTCGTTGATGTGCGTTGCCTTCAGTCTCTTGCCCAATGTGCGCAGCGCCGGACGCTGATCCTTATACAGGAAGTTGGCGTGCCCGAAGTCCCAACAGGCGCCGACGAGCGGCTCGTTCCAAACGTCGACCATAGCCGTAAGCTCCGAAGCATGGCTGCAAAATCTGCGTTTCGAGTTTCCGTACTCGATCATATTTTCGAAGGCGATCCCAACATTGTGTTTCACGGCCAGCTCAACATAAGGGGAGAAATGCTCGACATTGTCCTTGATGCAAGCTTCCACGTCCAGCGCGTACTTCTTGTCCTCCTGCGGATGGACGACCGCCCACTTCACGCCGAGAATCCCGCTCGCAATAATCGAACGGCGCATCATCTCGTCGTATACTGTCATCGTCTTCACCGGCTGCTCACTCGCAGGGATATTGCCCGGCAGGAACACGGGATGCGATTGCGAAAATTCGATGCCGATCTTCTCGGCTTCTTCCCGCAATTCGTGCATCGACCGCTCCCAATCTTCCAGCACAAGATCGGTTTGGCCGGTCAAGGCACGGCAGAAATTGACGTCCACCACGTCGTATCCCGCCGCTTTTAATCTGTGGATCGCTTCTTTATACGGTGCGTAGCTGCCGTCCAGCTTCTTGCTGAACGTTCCCGTTGTCGTGGATAATCTCATCGGTCATCCTCCTGCATCACTTTTTCGGTGTGGTATCGTAGCCGCCGTCGGCAAGCGCTTTGTTGATTTGATCATCAAGTTCGCGAAGTGCGGTGTTGACGTCCTCGGAGCCTTTGACAAATTCTTCGAATTTTTTATCCGTCAACGGCTCGGCAACTTCCCGATACAGATAGATCGGATATTTCACCGGCTTGCTCTTCAGGATTCCCGCAACGTTCTTTGTTTTCAAAATGTCGTCGCCTTGCCCGTACGCTTTCTTCACAGCTTCGCTCTTCAGCGGCGAAATCCGGCCGACTTTGGACACTTCGGTCTGTACCTCGTCGGAAGTCATTACTTCGATGACGTGAACGACTTGCTCCTTATATTTGGTCGTCGGCACCATGCCCACCATGTATACCGTCGAGTTGCCGTACGTATTCGGTTTTTCCTTGTAGCTAGGATACTGCGCCACGTCCCATTTCAAGCCGTTCTTCTGCTCTTCTTCCTTCAATTGGGAGAAAATGTTCGTTTGGTTCAGCATGGCGATATTCCGCTCTTTCATAAAGCCGGAAGTACTGTTCTTCGCCGATGCTTTGTCCAGCGCGTTGCCCGGGATCGAATAGATTTGTCTTGCCAGTTCGAACGGGCGTTTCCAACCTGCGGTTGAAGTATAGGCTTTGCCGGTTTTCTTATCGATGTATTCCAAGCCGAGCGGCTGCCCCAAACGGACGAATCCGCCGGTGTCCCATCCGCGATACTGGACCCCGTTATCCATGCGGGTCACCTTCTTGGCGAGCTCTACTGTATCCTCCATCGTCATCCCGTCTTTCGGGTACGGTACGCCGAACTTATCGAAGATATCTTTATTGTAAAATAAAGCGTGAAATCCGGTTTCGACCGGCAGTCCGTACAGCTCGCCTTTCTCAGTCGCCGAATACTGGATGTCGTCCAGATAGTTCTGCTCGAACCGGTTCAAGTCCACATTGTACTCTTTGAAAATCGGCTTCATATCCATATTCAACGCGCGTTCTTTCAGCCCAGGCATGTTGCCGTTGAACGAGTTGTACAGATCCGGGGTGTCGCCGGACGCAATCAGCTCTTCGTAAGCTTTGAAGTTCGTCGCTTTGTACAGCTCCAGCGTGATGTACGGGTATTTCTTCGCAACGGGCTCAATGTAAAGCCGCTTGAACTCGTCGTTGATCGGCAGATGTACCGCGAATTTCAGCGTCACCGGAGTCTTGTCCTCTTCCTTCGGCTTGGCGGTTTGTTGCGGAGCCGCGGAGTCATTCGGCGCGCTCGTCCCCGATCCGCAGCCGGTCAAGGCAACCATGCCTGCAACGAATAATGTCAGAATAGTTGGAATTCCTGCTTTTCTTGCCATTTCACATACCCCCAATGATATTCACATGCCATTTCATGATAGCCGCAAATCGCAAGCTTGAACATGCAGTATTTTTTCATATACAATATACTTTATTTCAGACAATTGAGGCGGAAATTTTCGGAAAAAGGGGAATGGACGATGGACGGCCGACAGACTTTGTTTCCGGTTACATTTGAAGCCGGAGGTTCGGGCAAAGCGCGATGCGAGCCAGGCTGGAACTGGAACCCGCCACCGCTTAGTGATTACGATTTGTGGTATGTCGTATCCGGTACCGGGCGCATGAGGCTGAGCCATACTTGGCACAACGTCTCCAAAGGCACCTGCATGCTGCTGTGGCCGGGCGACTCTCCGCAAGCCGAGCAAAACCTGGAAGATCGGCTGATCGTGATATTTGTTCATTTTCGGATGAGAGAGGATTTGAAGCTGCCCCCGCGGCGGACGCAAATCGAGGAAACGCGGGAATTCGAGGAAGGACTTCATCGATTGCTGGACGCAGCCGCTCGCAGGGGGTCTTATGCCGAGGAAGAGTTCGACAGTCTGTTGAAGCTGTTGCTTGTCGAGCTTCATCGGGCAAGTGAAGCGGAAGGTAACTTGCCGCGTATCCCGCTCAAACAACGGCGCGCGGTCACACGGGCGATCCATCTCATTCAGCAGGAAAGCGGGACGCGGATCTCGCATGACGTTTTGGCTGGGCAAGTCGGGCTGTCCGCCAAATATTTGAGCGCCTTGTTTAAACAGACGACCGGATTGTCTTTGAAACAATATTTGACCAAGGTGCGCCTCGAGCGCGGCATGCACCTGCTTTCGGAAACGTCGATGAACGTCTCGCAAGTGGCGGAAGCGATTGGGTATGCTAACGTTTATTTGTTCAGCAAGCAGTTCAAGCAGCATTTCGGCCAACCTCCCTCCGATTATTTGCTGAAAGCCCCACCTCCCCGCTCCCATCCCTAATTCCCCTCGATACCCCTCTCCTCTCCTCTCCCTGGTATCCCTCTCCTCGCTCCCTCCCTGACATCCCCACCTCTCCGCTCCCCTCCCCGAGATCCCCCTCCTCGCTCCATCCCTGACATCCCCACTCTCCGCTCCGCTCCTCTCCCCGATGTGGATTGGCAGATAAGTATAAAGAATCAGGAGATGGCTCCATTCCCGGGCGGCCGTATGGCGTGTTAAGATGGTGGCGAAAAAGTGAGGGGGAACTGAAATGAGCAATAATGCGCAACAACGGGACCCGGCATTGCACGCCTACAAGAATGCGCAGCAAGAGGCGATGGCGAAGGAGATTGCCCGCACGATGTACCGGTACGACCGGATCGCGGAAGACCGGCTGGCGACGCCGGAGGAATTGGATAACGAAGCGGTGCGGAAGTTTTGGTCGCAAGGCTTTCTTGTCGTCGATCGTGTGTTGGACGCTGCCGAGGTGGCGCGTTCGACGGAGGCGATTATGGATATTGTGCACGGCAAATTGACCGGCCCTAAGGTGCAACTGGTAAAGAGACCCGAGGAGCTGCACTCGCCGGAAGAACGGGAGCTTGCCACGCGCAAGGTGCATAATTATATCCAGCATGAGCCCAGGCTGCAGGCGGTCGCTTATCATGAGAAGATCCTCGCGATGATGGCGAAGCTGCTTGGGGAAGCGCCGAAGGTCGCCCAGGATCAAGCGATCCTGAAGCCGCCGACGGGCGGCGCAGAGAAGCCGTGGCATCAGGATATGGCCTACGGTAATTTGGCTTACGACAAGTCGGTCGTCGGCATTTGGATCGCGCTCGATCCCGCGGAGCTCGACAACGGCTGCATGCACGTCATTCCCGGCTCGCACCGGAGCGGCGGCGCGCCGCATTACGCCGTGCGCGATTGGCAACTGTGCGACTCCGGCGTGCAGGTGGAGACGGACGTAGCCGTGCCGCTAGAACCTGGCGGAGCGTTGCTCTTCTCCGGCCTGCTGCACCATGGAACGCCGCCAAACTTCTCGATGAAGCGGCGCCGCGCGCTGCAGATCCACTACGCTGGGGAGTCCGCCCAGAAGCTCTCCCCGGAGGAGTATAAGCGGATGTTCACAAACATAATGACGAATGCGGAATGTTGAGGTTTCCTCTAAGTTTCAAGTAGCCCTGGGCGTGCGATTGTCGCTCAGGGCTACTGCATTTTATACGTCGGGGGAATTACTCGTGGATATGCCGAAAGTGGCGTGAAATGGCGATAATGAATAGTTGCGGCAACCACGATTACCAAAACTATCTGCAGCAAAAGTGATAGGGTGGCATGAATGAGTTTGGGTAACCTACATGGGGGTCGCTTTATCCAGCCTGACACTAGAGATTGAGCGTTTGTGTATGGGATCTGGAGTATCGCGTGTTGGGACCCTAATTTGAAGAAGCTCGTAGAATAACGGCCAGACGGCCGTTAAGTAGCCCTCACCACAAGCAAACGTGACGGTTAACGGTCAAACGACCGTTAAGTAGCCCCGCCACGAGCAAACCTCACACTTAACGGCCAAATGGCCGTTAACTTGCCCTTCGCCATTAAATAAGCCTATTACGTGCATCATCCGCCAAAAACGTATGAGCAAAACATCCTTGCGCAAATACTATTTCACTTCCCCGGTCGTCACGACGATATCGTCGATATAGCCGCTGAACGGGTGTGCGCCCGGTGAAGGATTGTCGTAGGCGATCCTTATTATGCGGATCGTCTGACCGGCGAACGATGCGCCGATCTTCGCGATCACATGCGTCCATTCGCCAACCTGACCGCGAGGAACGGTTGGGCTCATCGGATTGCCATTCGCATCGACGACCGAGGAGCTACGCAAGGTTGCCCCGTTCTCCATCACTAGGTCGACAATCGTATGCCGGCCCGATTCATCCGCAGGTTTGAACCAGTAAGCTAACTTGGTTTGCGGGGCAACAGGGATGTCGACGTCGAACGCCTTGAAATTCACGAAGGCATCGCCTTCCCGAACCTCCTTCATCCCCTGCGCCATCCCCGAAAACTTTAGCGAGCCCTTCCCGCGGTGCGCGTTCCCATCGGCAACCGCAT
>JAJFMO010000330.1 GCA_020697475.1 Paenibacillaceae bacterium
GTGGAGCGGATGCGGTTTTTGGACGATCTGTTCGGGGGGCGAATTCGCACGCTGATGTCCAACCCGTATAACATCGGCAGCGCGGTGGCGCGTGCGGACTTGTTGATCGGAGCGGTGCTGATTCCGGGGGCGAAGGCGCCCAAGCTGGTCAGTGAAGAGATGGTGCGGTCGATGAAGAAAGGCTCGGTCATCGTCGACGTGGCGGTCGACCAAGGCGGTACGATCGCAACGGTTGACCGCGTGACGACGCACGACAATCCGGTCTATGTCAAGCACGGTGTTCTCCATTATGCGGTAGCCAATATGCCGGGGGCGGTGCCGCGAACGTCCACGCTGGCGCTGACGAATGTCACGACGGATTATGTCCTCCAATTAGCGGACAAAGGGTTGGAGCAAGCGGTTCGCGACAACGCAGCACTGCTGCGCGGGGTGAATACGTACCGCGGAAACATCACTCATGCGGCGGTGGCTGAAGCGGTCGGTTTGCCCTGCGTCCCTTTCCCGCTCTCTTAGCGAGGGGATGGCAAGCGGTCATATCCAACTTTGCCGGTTCATAGGCTTATACTACGTGGCAGTAAGACAGGTCGTGGCCGTGAGGAAAAGGGAGGACGAGCCGTTGATCATCGTGTATCGGAAATGGGCGGAGAGACTTCGCTACTTGCTGCTGTTCATTTTGCTGAGTATGTTCCTTTATCATATGATGGCTTGGGTCGCTCCATTGATCGAGCCTTCGCAGAAATATAGGGAGCCGTCAGGTCGGGCGGTCAAGGTGTTTCAATCCAAAGTGCTGGGCAATGAGGGGACGTTCACGGAACGGTTGCGGTTCTTTTATTGGTTCGGCGGGGAGTGACGATTTTGTGAAATGCGGGTTCTAAGCGGATTTAGCAGGAATTGGCGTTCCTTTGTTGAATATCAATAAGCGGGCTTAATGAAAAGAGACAAAGGGGTTCGATTGGGCAATGAACAAAGATTTGCAATCGTTCGTCCATTACCTGGCGGTGGAACGGGGGCTGGCACGCAACACACTGGAATCGTATGAGCGGGATTTGACAAAGTATACGCAATTTTTGCATAATCATGGCGTTGACCGATTCGGCGACTCGCAGAAGCAACATATTATTACTTTCTTGACCCAGTTGAAAAATGAAGGCAGAGCCGCCGCGACGGTTTCCCGCCATATGGTGTCGATTCGCTCGCTGTATCAATTCCTTGTGCGCGAACGGATGATTGAGCACGATCCGTCGCTGAACATGGAGACGCCGAAGCTCAAGAAGCGTCTCCCGAAAGTGCTGTCCGTGCACGAGGTGGAGAATTTGCTCGAAGCGCCGCAGACGACGACAGCCGCCGGAATGCGCGACAAAGCGATGCTGGAGGTGCTGTATGCGACCGGCATTCGCGTCTCCGAGTTGATCTCGCTGGATGTTGCGGACGTGAATCTGGCGATGGGTTTTGTGCGCTGCATGGGCAAAGGTTCCAAGGAGCGGATCATTCCGCTCGGCCGAATCGCCGGAGACGCGGCGCGGAATTATATCGAGACGATGAGGCCGAAGCTGGTCAAGCCGCTGAAATCCGACCCGGCGTTGTTCATCAGCCGTATTGGCGCCAGAATGACCCGTCAAGGATTCTGGAAGATCATTAAGCGGTACGCCATGGAGGCAGGTATAGCCAAGGATATTACCCCGCACACGCTACGCCATTCCTTTGCCACGCATCTGCTTGAGAACGGAGCGGACTTGCGCGCGGTGCAGGAGATGCTCGGGCACGCGGATATATCAACGACGCAAATATATACGCATGTAACCCGTTCGAGGATGAAGGAAGTGTACGACCAGACTCATCCGCGGGCGAAGCTGTGAAGGATTTTTTTGGACAGGCAGATGTGTTGTCACAAAAAATTCACCCGATTTGCCCCCGCTGTTTAAGGAAAATCGGCTTCGGTTTTGCTAAAATAGAAAAAGTTGAAATCAGGTAGGGAGGACAAGCAGCAATGTACAAGTGGAGTATGTTCACTTTATTCATCTTGGCGTGCGTGGCGGCGGTCGTTATTTTTTCGATCGATTTGAACGATCGGGTGGCCGAACGGGCAGCGGAGGAGCAAGCGGCGGCGACGCCACATCTGGATATAACGGCCAGCAACTTCCATTTTGACAAGCCGGTTTACGAGGTGAAGGCGGGCTCGAAGTTGAAGGTGACGCTGAAGTTGGCGGAAGGCGTGCATGCGGCCGAGATTATGGGTTACAATGTCAAGCTGGATCAGGCTAACCCTTCGCAGGAAGTGACGTTCGACAAGCCCGGCGAATATGAACTCGCCTGTGTGCTCGTTTGCGGACCGGGTCATGCCGACATGCATTCGAAAATCGTGGTGAAATAACCGGTTAAACGCCGACAAGCTTGGGCTCGCCCCGGGCTTGTTTTTTATTTATAGCGATCGTTGGGAAAATGGAGGGTTGAACGGGATGAGAATGGTCGATGTAATCCACAGCAAGCGGCTGGGGAACGAGCATGCCGCCGAAGAGATTCGCTTTATCGTAGAGAAGTATACAGCGGGTGAAATCCCCGATTACCAAATGTCCGCGTGGCTGATGGCCGTTTGCCTGCAAGGGATGACGGCGGCGGAGACGGCGGAATTGACGCTGGCGATGGCGAAGTCCGGGGACATCGTCGACTTGAGTTCAATCCGCGGAATTAAGGTCGACAAGCATTCTACCGGCGGGGTGGGCGACAAGACGACACTGATCGTCGCTCCGCTAGCCGCAGCAGCCGGCGTGCCGGTGGCCAAGATGTCGGGCCGAGGGCTTGGGCACACGGGCGGGACGATTGACAAGCTGGAATCGATTCCCGGATTTCGGGTCGACGTGGCGCGAGAGACGTTCATCGAGCAAGTAAACCGGTGCAAGCTGGCCGTCGTCGGCCAAAGCGGCAATCTTGCGCCAGCGGACAAGAAGATGTACGCGCTGCGAGACGTTACCGCGACCGTCGACTCGATCCCGCTCATCGCAGGCTCAATCATGAGCAAGAAGATTGCTGCCGGAGCCGACGCGATCGTGCTTGACGTGAAGGCCGGCTCCGGCGCGTTCATGAAGTCGCTGGAGGAGGCGCAATTGTTGGCGCAGACGATGGTTGACATCGGCAAGCAGCTGGGCAAGCGGACGGTCGCCGTCTTGTCGGCGATGGATCAGCCGCTCGGGCGGGAAGTCGGCAACGCCAACGAGGTACGCGAAGCGATCGAGGTGCTGCGCGGCGGCGGACCCGCGGACTTGCAGGAGATCACGGTGGAGTTGGCGGCGCATATGTGCGTGCTCGGCGGGGTGTTCCCGAGTCTTGAGACAGCGCGTGAGATGCTCTCAGATATGCTCGCCGGTGGGCAGGCGCTGCCGGTGTTCAAGCGTTTTGTCGCTGCGCAAGGCGGGGATCCGGACGTCGTAGATCGCCCTGAGTCGCTGGCTCAGGCGAAGTTTCGGACGGAAGTGCAGGCGCAGGCGGACGGGTACATGGCGAGAATGAACGCCGAACAGGTTGGGATCGCCGCGATGCTGCTCGGCGCGGGCAGGAAGACGAAGGAGGACACGATCGATCTTGCCGCAGGCATCACATTGCGGAAGAAGCTGGGGGATCCGGTGCGGGCGGGGGAAGCGATCTTCGAGTTGCACAGCAACAAGGAAGACGATTCCGAGGCTCGAGTGCTGCTTGAGCAATGTTATGAGTTGGCCGATGGTCCCGTATCCCCAGGTCCGCTCATCCGCGGCGTTATTGAGTAGGAGAAGTTGGCTAATTGTATAACGCAACCGCTGCTATTCCAGTCATTGCACGGAGAGGAGGGGCGGGCCTTAACGGCAAAAAAGCCGTTAACCGCCCCGCCCCCGAGAGAAGAGCAGCCCTTAACGGCGAAAAAGCCGTTAACCGCCTCACTCCCGAGCGAGGAGCGGCATTTAACGGCGAAAAAGCCGTTAATCGCCTCACCCCCGAGAGAGGAGCTGTCCTGAACGGCAAAAATGCCGTTGGTCACCCTCAACGCAACGTTAAACATTTTTCAATAACGTAATGCCCGGGAATTCTCGTATATCCAAGTTTATTGTTCAAGTTGATCATCGGCTCGTTCAGTATAGAGTTCGAAGTGATCAACCGCTCAGCTCCGAGTTGCCTGGCCTTCTCAACGGACAGCAATTTCAGGGCAAGCGCAATATTCCTTCTTCTGAAGCTGCGGTCTACTCCCGTATATTCATGCCATAAGTAATTGCCCCGTTGCCTGAATTGCAGATGGGAGATTCCAACATACCGATCTTGATCACACGCTACGATGATTAGTTCGGGATCCGTTTGCTCAACCTTCTTTTTCCACTCCTCATAAGTATATTGGGGCGCCTCCTCGCCCGGGATATCGGTATAAGTTGTCTTGTAAAGCTCATAGAGCTTCCCCATATCAAAATCCGCTTTTTCTCGTTCATCCTTTAAAGTGTGAAACTGAATTCCCTGTCCCTTAAATGTGGGAAAAATATGTTTGAATGGTTCATCACGAACATGCTCCATGGTTAGCGAGCTGTATCTGTTATGCTTTCGTACGGCAAACCCAAGTTCCTTCACGAACGGTAAAGCATAGGGAAGATGATCTTTTAATTCGGTTTGTATACTCGATGCGTTTTTGGAACGTGCCCAGTTTTCAAGGTGCAAGTATAGTGCTTTGCCAATTCCATGGCTATAGAATCGGCTATCTACGATAACGTGGCTGGAAAGTTTGCCACCCTTAAACCAGGGTGCTAACCAAGCTTGTGCGAAACCGATCACGTTATCATTTTCGTTCACGGCAACGACCCGAATTCGACAGAAACCGGTTATGTTACCATATTCGTCAGTTCGGAGGTTGTCTTCAAGAGGAATATGCTTATCGGCGTTTTCCAGATCGTCTCCAGTGTTTACATCAAAATAAATCGAATTGAATAACTCTGCGATTCGGCTATAGTCCATAGGCAACTTCAACGGTCGAATGGCAAATTTCATTAGTAGGGCTCCTTTATAGAGGGATCACAAAAAACAGTATCTTATTGCCTTTGCTGCGAGAAGGGA
>JAJFMO010000331.1 GCA_020697475.1 Paenibacillaceae bacterium
TTCATTATAATGAACCAAATCTTTTATTTCGAACTCTATGTTTTATTATATCGAAGACGATCCCGGCGTCAATAACAAAAATAGAGCCAGGGATTTTTCCCTGGCCCTACTTGTCTACTGCCGCTTCGAGGTTCGTTAAACGATAGAGCGAACCATTTCATTCTGTGTGAATCGATGCGCTGCTACCAGTCTTCCCCGAGCAGTCTTGCCCCAAGCGGACACCAGTACATTCACATTGTCCGTCGTTATCCTAACTTCAAATTGTGGAGCCAGCTCAACGCGCAGTTCCGCAAAATTCGACGATTGCGGACGCAGATTAAACGTGCGGCTCGCTATTTTTCTTTTTTTGCCATTCAGTAAAAAAAGATCGATTCGAACCGTTGCCTTCTTACGGGTGCTATTATTCAAAGCTTTTACAAAGATGGAACGAGAAACACCAGGCACATCGTTAAAGCCGATCGCGTTCTCGACGGGTCCTGTGGTGAATATAACCTTGATTGCCATTATCGACACCAGCCTTTCTATATGCTGCTATAAGATATGAAAAGGCTGAAAAAAAGTATGGGTACTTGTCCGATCAAAATGCCGAATACATTACTTTCCACTATAGGAGATATGCTTTGCGCAATACCGCATTCACCGTCGCGACATCCATACCGAGCCCCGGGCCTGTCGGCACTTGAATCACGCCGTTCTTGGATTCCTTCGGCGGGGAGAATAGGAAGCCGGTCGACTTGACGCCGGATTTGTCTTCCTGATATTTGCCGATGTTCGGAATGTACGAAGCAAAATGCAGCATGTATACGTAGCTGAAGCCGCCGGAAATATGCGGCGTCACCGGAATGCCCTTGAGCGCGGCCATCCGGGCGATGCGGGTATTGCGGATGAAGCCGCCGTTGTATTGCAAGTCCGGCTGTACAACTTGTGCGGCATCGTTGTCGATGATCCAGCGAAAGCGGCGCATGCTCGTTTCCTGCTCGCCGAAGGCAAGCGGGATCACAAGGCCTTGCGCAACCTCCTTTGTATCCTCGAGATGATCGAACGGGCACGGTTCTTCATAGAAGAAAGCATCGATTTCCTCGAGCATCCTGCCATATTTGATCGCGGCCGGCGGGTCATATGAGCCGTTGCCGTCGGCGTGTATGTCGATGTGATCCCCGAGTACCTGGCGAGTCTTATAGATCAGTCTCTCCGAGCGGCCCTCGATGGAGTCGGCATTATGGCTCATGCGGCCGCCTATCTTGAACTTGACTGCTTTCGCTCCTGTGTCGGCCAACCGCCGCTGGAGCACCTCCATCTCTTCTTCCGGCGTCGTGCCGCGGTTGCCACTCGCCACATAGATTGGCACCTCGCTTCGGATCACGCCTCCCAGTAAATCGCCGATCGGCTTGCCGACGATACGACCCAGCATGTCCAGAATGCTTGCCTCCACCCAAGAGATGCAGCACCATAAAGCGAGTCCAGACAGCTTATAGTTGCTTTGGTAAACATAGACGCCGTCAAGCAGCTTCTCTAGATCCCGGGCATCCTTGCCAATGAAATAAGGGATAATGAGCTGCTTCAGCAGCGGATGAAGGTATGCTGTACGTTCGCTGGCCACCGCCACCCCCTCGGAGCCATCCTTGGAGCGTGCGCGGAGAAAGTACAACCCGTTGTTGAACAGCAGTTCCATCGATTCGATGATTACGGGACCTGGAACCGCATTCACGTTCAAAACCGATGAATTCGCTGCCGCCTCCAGCTCGGCTGTACCCACGCCGCTTTGTGCGTGCCGGAAAGAGCTGTCAAGATGCAAGTATGATAGGTCGTTATATGGCTTGACCATATAAGAACCTCCCCTCATTCGGAATGATGGATCATTTCCCTTCGGCTTCCTGGATCAATCGGCTTAAATAACCGTGGCTTTCATCTGCCAAATGAACCGTATTACTTGGTATGGAAGCAAGTTCCACCCCTTGGTATCCGGTAAATTTGATATATTCGATAACCGTTTGCAAATCAAATGCGCCTATTCAACATCCTCTCACGCCTATAAATACTATTATGTTTTACTGGCACTTTCAACACTATTTGAAAACTGAAAGCACATTCTTCCCGATCGGGAAATTGACATGACCACAAATGCATTGTATATTTAATAAAGTCCTTAATTAAGGTGATGATTAATTGGTAGCAAACGACACACTCAGCCTCATCTTTGCTGCACTCGCCGATCCGACTCGCCGAAACATCCTGACCAGGCTGTCACAGAGAGCCGCGACAGTCGGGGAGGTTGCCGAGCTCTTCGAGATAAGCGCACCCGCGATCTCCCAGCACCTCAAAGTGCTGGAACGAGCAGGGCTGATCGAACGAACAGCGAACGCCCAGTGGCGGACGCTGACGATGCGCACCGAGCCTCTCGATGAAGCATTAGCTTGGGTCGAGAAGCACCGCCGCGAGTGGAACAAGCACTTCGACGCACTGGAATTGCACCTCAAGTCCATGATCAAAAAGGAGGAACAATGAACATGACTACATCTGTACCGGAGTTCACCATCACCCGCACCTTGAATGCCCGCCGCGAGCTCGTATGGCTCGCCTGGACCGAGAAGAAGGAACTCGCCGGCTGGCTGCCTTCGACACCTCTGGAATCAATCTCCTTCGACGTTCGTGAAGGCGGACGTTACCGCTACACAATGGTCAATAAGGAGACCGGCCAGGAGTATCACACCGGGGGTGTGTTCCTTGAGGTTATCCCTTTCGAACGGCTCGTCTTCACCTGGGGTTATCCCGATGCATCCATCGAGGACTCCCCTGTCGTGACCCTAACCCTTACCGCACAGGGCGACCGCACCGAGATGATTTTCCACCTGCGCGGATGTGCCGGCCATCCCGGCGACAAGTACTACTACGACGGCTGGTCTCATACACTCGACAATCTGTCGACGCACCTAAGTGACCTGAAGTAGCACACAGCAGCAAGTGCCTTCCCGGCCTCCCGTGAGTTATAATTCTCTTAAAAAATAGAGGCCCTAAATGGGCCTCTAACGGGAAGATAACCTAGCGTTTATTTGTTCAATACGGTTATTGTGCTTTCCGGGGTGTTGCGGTAGGCTTCGAAAAGCTTGAGAATCTCCATCGATTCCGTTAGTGTACCCTTGACCGGCGGCTTTCCTGAAAGTATGCTTTCGCAAAAATGCAACACCTCCGGCACGTATCCCAAATAAAAAATGTTTTTATTGTAAAGCTGACCCAGCGAAAACTCCGGTTCCCAATATAACGGTGCTGCTTCGTTGTCGACCAGGAAAGAGGAAGATCTTCCGTAAGACGGTCGTTTGGTCTTCCGGTAATAAGTTAACTTCACTCCGTTATCTACAACAACGTTTGCCCCTTCGCCGATCACTTCCAATCGTTCCAATGGGCTGCTGCCCGACATTCCGGCTGTCAATTGCAATGTACCGACAGCACCGGACTTAAACTTCATATTCGTTATTGTACCGCCGTTCATCGCTTCCCTCTCATAGGAAAGCTGGGCGATTTGTCCCATAAGATAATAGATGATGCTTGCAGGATGAAAAATATGATCCAGCAGTCCCTTCAGTTTCGTTAAATCAGAGCGTTGCTCGAACGGGGGCATGGCTTGCGGATAGCGTATGTAGATGGAAGATGCCCGCCCGAACTCCGGTGATTCTATGATTTCCTTTACCTTCTCAATCGTCGGGAAAAACACCTTTTTTAATCCGCTCATCACGTAACGGTTCTTTTTCTTGCTCACCTCGATTAATTGCTGAACTTCTTGAATACTGGAAGCAGTCGGTTTCTCCATCCATACGTGAACCCCGGCGTTTAACGCATCCATGGCAAGGTCGGTAGCTTGAACCCGCCCATCCGGGTGATAGGAAGTCACGATGAATACCGCATCAGGACGTTCTTTCTCCAACATTTCATGATGATCCGTATAGGCACGACGGGCGCCGAATTGCCTTGCGTATGCCTCGGCGCGATCCTTGTCGATATCGCAGATGGCTGCCAGATCGACCGGAGCATACTGGAAGGTTGGATAAACGTTTCGATAGGAATGGCCACCTGCACCGATAAAACAAATCTTCAGCTTTTCCTCATATTCATAATTATATTTAACCTGTGATTGTTCCAAAACTTCTTCCTCCCTCTTGTTAGATCCTGCTTCGCCATTCGAGCAATTTTTGCAATAAGGCTTCTTTTTCCGGAATTTGCTCGGTAACCAAATTATTCATTTCATAGGGATCAACTTGTAAATCAAACAAATGTGTAGGTTCCAAGGTCGTGGAATCGATCACCAGCTTGAAGGATCCGCTTCTGCACATATACCAACGCGCATCCTCCGAAAACACCTCGTTCTTCCAAGGCTGCTCCTCTCCAAAAGTCATCGGGGCAAAGCTGGTACCTTCCTTTTCCTTCGGAGCGGAAAGGGACCCGTAGTCCAGGATAGTCGGATATAAATCCACTGTGGATATGAGTTCGTTCATTTTTACACCCTGCTTACCACCGGGCACTCTGAGAATAAGAGGAACATGCGTCGATTCTTCCCAAAATACATTTTTATTTTTCAACCCGTGGCTTCCTTGCATGTCGCCATGATCGGCTGTAAACATAACAACCGTGTTATCCGCTAAGCCTAGTTCCGTTAGTTCATCCATGATTCGGCCAATGTTGTCATCCAGTTGAGTGATCATGGCGTAATATAGCCGGAGATATTCATCCAAATCAGAGCCGTAACGCAAATAGTTCATATCCATCTCGTAATTCGGAGTAGGCGGACTGAGCGTCTTGGTATACGGATCGATCGATAACGCATTCGCTCTTCTTGTAATATTAACACCTTTGTACAAGTCGGCATATTGCTTTGAAGGTTGTACGGGATAATGAGGGTTTTGATAGGACACAAATAAAGCAAACTTGGAATCTTTCAAATTTCTCAATTTTTCTAAGGCGATGTCCGTGGTCACATCTGTTCGATGCCGGTGATATTCCGTCTTATTTCCTTCTTCGTCAAAAAACCAAACCTCGCGAAGATAATCGTTG
>JAJFMO010000332.1 GCA_020697475.1 Paenibacillaceae bacterium
CGTTGAGGGCGTCGGCAACGCTGCAAATTCCTCCTGCTCGGGGGAATACGCGAACGGGTTGGCCAGAGCAGCCAACAGTCGCTCCATTACCGAGTAGTCCCCTTGCTCCACTGCGGCATCCAGCGCTTCCTCCACCCGGTGGTTGCGCGGGATGACCGCGGGATTGCTGTTGCGCATAAGCTGAGCCGCAGAAGCCGAGGTGGCCGATCCCTGCCCTGGCTGCCGGCCCAGCCTCTCATCCCACTGCCTGCGCCACTCCGCAAATTCCGCCGTCTCGAACAGAACCGCACCTTCGAGCCGGTCCAAAGTCAAAGCACGGAACGTGTTGGTATAATCCGCCTCATATTTCTTCATCAGCTCAAGCAGCCCATCCACCAGCGCCTCATCCTGCGGCTCCTCATTGCACAGGCCCAGCTTGGCCCGCATCCCCGCCAACCAAATACGGCGAACCCGCTCGGCAAAGCCGTCAATTTCCGCCTTGGCCAGTTCAATCGCCTTCGCCTCTTCGTCGTGCAACAGCGGCAGCAACGTCTCAGCGAATCGCGCCAAATTCCATGCGCCGATCGGAACCTGATTCGCATAGGCATAGCGTCCGCGTCTGTCGATCGAGCTGAACACGGTGGCCGGATTGTAAGTATCCATGAAGGCGCAGGGGCCGTAGTCGATCGTTTCGCCGCTGATCGCCATGTTGTCGGTGTTCATCACCCCGTGAATAAAGCCAACGAGCTGCCACTGAGCGATGAGTGCGGCCTGACGAGCGATGATCGCCCGAAGCAAGCCGAGATAACGGTCCGGATCAGCCTTCCCCACTTCCGGATAATGCCTGCCCAAAGTATAATCGGCCAACGTCCGCAAATCGTCCACAGTGCCCCAAGCAGCCGCATATTGAAAAGTTCCGACACGGATATGGCTTGAAGCGATACGGGTTAAAATTGCTCCAGGCAAAACCGCCTCACGAAGAATGGTCTCACCGGTCGTTACGACCGCCAAACTACGCGTCGTCGGAATCCCCAGCGCATGCATCGCTTCGCTGATGATGTATTCACGCAGCATTGGCCCGAGCGCCGCCAGGCCGTCGCCTCCGCGGGAATACGGAGTCGAACCCGACCCCTTAAGCTGGATATCGAACCGTTCACCGGATGGTGTGATCTGTTCGCCAATCAGTAGCGCCCGACCGTCCCCCAGCATCGTAAAATGCCCGAACTGATGCCCCGCATACGCCTGAGCGATCGGCGTCGCGCCTTCGGGAACGCGGTTCCCGGCAAGTGTCGCCACGCCTTCTTCACTTCGCAAAGCCGGCACTTCCAGCCCAAGGCTAGCCGCCAACGGTTCATTCAGAACCGCCAATTTCGGCAAAGGTACTGGTGTTGGGTCTTGCCGTGTATAGAACGAATTCGGCAGGCGAGCGTAACTGTTGTCGAAGTTCCATCCCGCTTTTACCGTGACATTTTTCACCATCATCATTATCCTCCCAGACACGCTGACTTCTGCCTTAACGGATCGCCTCATCCAAGCTGTTCATTGCCGCATCCACCAGAGCATCGAACAAGTCGTCGTCGTTCTCCAGCATCTCTTCCACGAGTAGCATGTTCTCCTCACTGCCTGACTCGTTCGCAAACATCAGGCTGTAATCCCAATCCCGCTTATTCTTGCTGAACAAGGTCACTTCGTAAGGCTGATTATGCCCTTCCACCTGAAACTGGACTCGTCCCGTGTAACTCTTCTCCCCATCATGAGTCAGGGAGGCGCTGATCACTTGCACCGCCATTCGCTCACCCGCTTTCCTTTACGGTAAATATACCCTAACTTCCTGACTTTAACCAATGTTTACTTGACCGTATCCATGTAAAGTGGCCCTACGTTCCGCAAATAGCGGAATGTAGGGCCACCTCGCCCAAATCGCCCCAAACCCCAAACCTCACACGATAAATTTATACCCCGAGCCCCAGACGGTTCCGATGTATTGCGGCTTCGACGGATTGTCCTCGATCTTCTCGCGGATGCGGGCGATATGCACCGTCACCGTTGAAGCGTCGCCGAGCGCGTCCATGCCCCAGATCCGATCGAACAGCTCCTCCTTGCCGAACACCCGGTTGCCGTGCTGCATGAGGAACATCAACAGCTCAAATTCTTTCTGCGCCATCGCCACTTCACGGCCATCCAGCGTCACTTGCCGCGAATCCGGGTCAACTCGCAAACCCCGCACTTGAATCGCCTTGCCCCTCCCCGAAACATTAGCGGATTGACCGAATCGCTCTTTCATCCGTTCATATTTATGCAAATGCGCCTTCACACGTGCCACCAGCTCCGCCGAGCTGAACGGCTTGGTAATGTAATCGTCTGCTCCGAGCCCGAGGCCGTTGATTTTGTATATTTCTTCGGCGCGCGCCGACACCAACAGCACCGGGATGTCTTCGTGTTCACGGATCGTGCGCAGCACCTCGAACCCGTCCTTGCCCGGAAGCATCACGTCGAGCAGAACCAGATCGAACGCCTCCCGCCCCAACGTCTCCAGCCCGGCCGTCCCGTTGTCCGCGATACTCACCTCAAAGCCGCTCAGCTCCAAGTAATCTTTTTGCAAATTGGCAATGCTCAAGTCGTCTTCCACAATCAGAATCTTCTGCATCTCACTCCCCCCTCCGACACCGCACCTTAAAACTTCTTCAACGAAATCATGATTCGCGTGCCTTCCCCCGGCTTGCTGCGGACCCAGATCTTCCCTTCCTGGTCTTCGACAATCTGCTTGGCAATCGCAAGCCCGAGGCCGCTGCCTTCCGCACTCCTGCGCGCCGGGTCAGCGCGATAAAAGCGCTCGAAAATATACGGCAAATCCGCTTCCGCTATCCCCTTGCCGTTATCTCTAATTTCAACGATTGCCGAGGTGCGAGTTTCCCTCAAGATGACGTCCACCTGCGGGGCCGACACTACCGCCCTTCCATCATCCGACCCATCCGCCGGCCCTTCCGCCCATCCGCACTCCGCCTGCCCGTCCGCACAACCCGCATACTTCCTTGCATTATCCAAAATATTTTGCAGCACCCGCCCCATCTTCTCCCGATCCATTCGCACCGTGACCGGTTCGGCCGTCTCGTTAACCATCGTTAGCCCGATCCCCGCCTGAGCAAACTCGTAGGCGTGATCGTGGACGCAATCTTCGAGATAAGGCAACAGCTCCGTCCGCTCGTAATGATACGGAAGCTGATGCAAATCCAGCCGAGAGTACAGCAGCAAATCGTCGATCATCGCGTTCATCAAATCCGACTTGGAGCGCGCCGTTTCCAAATACTCACGCAGCTTCTCGGGGGTGGCGGCCACCCCGTCAAGAATCCCTTCGATGTGACCTTTAATGGAGGTGACCGGGGTCTTCAAATCATGGGAAATGCTCGACATCAGAAACTTCCGGTTTTCGTCGTACTTTTGCTGCAACGCCACAGACTCCTTCAGCTTAATCCGCAGCCGCTCCAGTGCCCGGCACAGCTCCCGCACCTCGCCCTCGCCGTCCTCGGCAATTTCGCTGCTCACATCGCCTTCGCTAATCCGCGCCGCCGCTTCCCGCAGCCGGGACACAGGGCGAATGACCCCCCGTGTCACCCGCACCGATAGCCAGAAGTTCATAGCCAAGAAGATCACGATAAAAAAAAGGACCGCACCCGCGCCTACATATAAATAAACAGCCGAGCCCCGATCGAACGAGGCCGGCTCGACAAGCGGCTTATACCAATTCGCATACGCCGCGATCCCGAGAGCGAAGACCAGCCCGGTCAGCGCGACCGAAACGAGCAACGCCAGCGCGTTCATGGCAAAGAAACGTTTGGATAACGACATCGCGATTCAGCAGCCCTTCAATGGCGCGCGCGCCATGCAATTCCTACACATCCTTGCGGTCAAACAACATATACCCCGCTGTAAACAGCATTATACCACACCCGCCCATGATCAGAATTTGGCGGAATATTTTGAACACGTTGACCGTTTCCGAAATCCACAGCGTGTACCACCCGAACATCGAGGTGACAAGGAAGCTGGACGCTTGCGAGAAGACGACCCCCAGGGCGATGAAGCCGATGAACACCAGGATCGAGAGGAAGAACACCGCAAGCCCGCCGCGCAACAGGTTGGACAGCAAGACGACGATCAAGGAGAACACGAATACGGGAAAAAAGGTCGCCGCATACGCCAAGATGATCCGCAAGAATCCGGTAAAGCTGGCGGAGGACGGGTTGAACAACAGCCCCGCGATCAGCGACAACACCATCACGAACAACAAGTTGGCCGCGATGAACAAGGCGACGTTCGCCACTTTGGCGCTGAACACGCCGAACCGGGACACCGGTCTGGCGATCGTAATTTTCATCGTATTGGCGGAAAATTCCCCGTTGAACATGTCGATCGCGACGAAGGTGGCGAACAACGGCAAAATCGTATACATGAACATCGTCAGCACGACGAGCGGAAATTCCGTGCTGCCCACCACGCGCAGGCCGAAACCGTGCTTGATCGCCGTAACAGCGACTTGTCCGACGAGAACGGCGACGATCGACAGGATGGCGGAGGCGATGAACTTTTTCTTCTTCAATAACTTGGTCATTTCGTTCAGGAAAGCAGCTTTAAATCCGGCCATTGCGGTCTACCTCGCTCACGAAATAATTTTCCAACGATGCATACTGGGACAAAATGTTGCTGGTATACTCCACGTCCACCAGCTTGCCGCCGTAGACGACGCCGATTCGCGTACAGGTGAGCTCCACATCGTGGATCAGGTGGCTGGAGATGAAGAACGTCGTGCCTTCCTCCTCGGCCAGCCGCTTCACGAGACGCCGCATATCGAGCATTCCCTCGACGTCGAGCCCGTTCAACGGTTCGTCGAGGATGAGCAGCTTCGGCTTCGACAGGATTGCCGCTGCGACTCCCAGCCGTTGTTTCATGCCGAGCGAAAATTTGCGCGATTTCTCGTTCTTGTATTTCAACATTCCGGTGATTTCTAGGCATTCGTCGATTCTCCGCTGGTCGACCCCTGGATAATAGCCGGCCGGGACAAGCCTGTCATGATTTTCATCGCGGTCGTTTTGCCGGCGCCGTTGGGACCCAAGAAACCGAAAATATCTCCCTCATCGACCGACAAGTTCAAATCGCTAATCCCGCGGCCGTTGTTGTATAGTTTCGTGAGACCGATGATCTCAATCGCTTTCGTAGTCAAGAGTTCACATCCCTAGTAAAATTACCCCACAAAGTGGAGCCTTGCTTCGAAGTTGAATCAGGTACTTTGCGGGGGCCCCGGAACCATTAAATTCTATATCTGTAAAACTAGGGCTGCACCTCCAACGAAGTTTCGCCGGGGCACAGCCTGAGTCATTTCTATATGTGTGATGCTTCGTGGCTCGAATGATGCTTACTCACCGAATACACGGAGGAACTCCCCGTCAAAATTCGGATTCGCATTGGAGCGGTATGAATTGTTGCCGGTCACCTGAATTCCCAGATTGAGATACACTTTACCATTGCCGCCCATATTCAGCTGCCCGTTCGTCTGTTCGCCGTGTGAATTGGTGTAGCTGAACAGCGACATCGGGGACATTTTGCCCGCGTCTGCCTGCTCGGTCATTTCAAACGTGAAGCTTTCTTTGTCCGGATAGTCCGCTTCGAAGCCCGGTTTCACGGTTTCGGAATATCGGCCGCTCACTTTGTTGTTCTCCACCTTCGTAATTTCCAGCACGCGTTCGCCGATTTTGACGAATTTGCCGTCCTTGACGACGATGATATTGTTCTTGTACGTGCCTTCGTACATTTTGCTGAATCCTGGGTACCCGTTCGCTGCGGTTTCCTCCACCTTGGCGCCGGTCAAGTCCGGCGGGGTGACCGTCGTCGTTCCGATCCCCGTCAACTTGGCGGTGACCGTCAGCGTTATATCGTGCTCAGTGCCATTCTTCTCTTTACCGCT
>JAJFMO010000333.1 GCA_020697475.1 Paenibacillaceae bacterium
CTTGCCGCTTCACCTTCGCCGCCGGATCCACGTCGAGCCGTTCCCGATATTCCACAAGCCCGATCTCGCAGCCCGAGCCGATCTTCACCCGATTGCCCCGCACCACACCGGCGACCGTGCACTCCAGCACAATTTCGTCGCCTTCGATCGACTCGACCGTCAGCTTCGGATCATGCCATACCTTAACGAGCTGATTCAGCGCCGAAACACCGCCTTTGCGCCGCACCTCGATCGTCTCCCCGCCGATCTCCTTCGCTTTGCAGGAATCGTGCATCAACATGCGCAGCTTTCCTGCGTTCAGCATACCGCCGATTTCGAACGACCCTTCACCGTCAAACTTCTCAGCTTCCACATACTCTTTCACATATAGCGAACCGTGCAGATCCATCTCGTCACAGCGGACGTGTCCGTCCACTTTCGTCTTGCCGTTCACGCGAACCTCCTCGAACTGCGCCTGCCCACCGACGGTGAACTGGCCGGATATGCGCGCCTTTCCCACCTTCACGTCGCCTTTTATAGTTGCCTGGCCGCTGATGCTCAGATGTCTGGCCATCACGTTAGCGCCGGCTTCCAGCTTCCCGCTCACCGCGAAGTGCTCGCAATCCACATCGCTGGACAGCTTTCCTTGGCCCGACACCTTCACTTCATGGAACTTGCCGCCACCCGTATTGGCCAAACCGGATATCGTTAAATTTGGCAATTTTGCTTCTCCCATAACTATGACCTCCTATTTAGCAATTCCCCTAGGAATTGCGTGCTTCGTAAGCATAAGCTTAAGCAATTAAATTTTGGCAAAATGCTTCACCGAACTGCGCGGATCGGCCCGGTATTCGTTGCGATACTCCAGCCAATCAATCTCGCAGCCCGGTCCGATGCGGACGTTCGTTCCACGCACGGCAGCCGCCTTCGTATGCTCCAAATAAATGTTATCGCCCTCGATCGTCTCGGCGCTCAAAGCTTCCCCGCCGGTTAAGAAAGGCTTCACCAGCCTGCGCCAGTCGAGCATGCCAGCCCGGCGTACTGCAATTGTTTCCCCGCCGATTTCCTTCAGCTTGCTCTCCCCGAAGAACAAGCGGATGTCGATCGTCCCCGCATTCAACATGTCGCCAGCGATGACCCCGCGCAGATCGAGCCGCTCCGCCTCGCACGAGCCTTCGACGGCCAGCTCTCCATAAATACTGAGCGTCTCGGCGGTATAATTTCCTCCAACCTTGATCGACCCGGCGGCTTTCAGCGATTGGGCGGCTACGTCGCCCAGAACTTTCAGTTCCCCGCACAGATTGATCCGTTCCGTCTTCAAGCTTCCCTCGATGTCCAAATTCCCCATCACCGACAGTCGCTCGCACGTGAGGTCGCCTTGCACCGAGTATTCCCCGTCGATTTTCGCCCGGTCGTACGTGCCGCCGGACGCGCTGCCGTTGCCGGTCACCGATAAATTGTTGGCCTTACTCGTACTCATCGCGTTCACCTCTGCATTTATCAAAATAATTTCATCTTCAGTTCTTCCAGACAGGCAGAA
Source organism: Paenibacillaceae bacterium (assembly GCA_020697475.1). Classification (GTDB taxonomy): domain Bacteria; phylum Bacillota; class Bacilli; order Paenibacillales; family NBRC-103111; genus JAJFMO01. Next base: position 1,520 of record JAJFMO010000333.1, read on the forward strand.
AGCGGCAGTCGAACGACGAGCTTCGTGCCCGGCTCGCAGGCCAGCTCCGACGTTCCCGTAATGAGAAGGAAAGAGGAGATGCCCATCTTGCGGATAAGAACGACGTCGCACCCTTTGCTCTCCATGCTGCGGTAATGCTTCTCCATCACGTCCAGCAACATAGTCCCCTCATCTCTACCCATTTCGCCTGACTGAAGAAGCTTCTCCGCCACGTACAGAGAGAGGATTCGGTCGAACGAGCAGATCGCCTCGTCTCCTTGCGGCAACGGATAAAATTGGACGGTTGTCCTTGAAACAATGTTTCGTTCGATCAACTCAGCTACCGTCATGGATGCGTCTGCCGGATTGGGGGAAAACATGTCAGCCAGTACATCGAGAGACAAATCATCTTTCATATTTTTGATTTTGTCGATTCGGGCGAGCATCTGCTCCTTGGGAAAAAACGTCTCCTGCCCGGTAAACGTCGATTTTCGGATGAACCATTGCTCCGGAACGAGGTTTTTCCGCTTCCAGCGATACAGTTGGCCGTAAGAGATCCCGGTCAGCTCCAGTAAGTCTTTCTTGGAAATCAATTCTTGATCCAATGCTATTCACCTCCAACGAGACACAGTGTAACATAACACTGTTACGTTATGCAACACTTTTATACACCATTACGTCCCTTCGAGTTAATTTTTCATTTTGTTAAAAGGGGGTTGATTCCCTGAATACGTTTACAGTACAATAAGAAAGCGCTTCAAAAAGCGTTTAATCTAAAACTCGAGGTGATGATGTGTTCATGAAAGCAAGAACAGCGAAACAATGTGTAACAGCCTTCTTGTTGATTGCAGTGTTATTGGCGGGGTGCTCGCCGTCGGGAGGCGCAGGCCAAAAGCCCGGCGAGCCGACCAAGTCGGCCAATGCGACGGAAGCGAAAGCGAACGCCGCTCCAATTACGCTGCAGGTATTTCAGTACCAGGCGAACATCACGGACGAAGAGTTCAACAAGTATTTCGTCGAACCGATCAAGAAGCGGTACCCGAATATTACGTTGCAGCTCGTTCGGAACTCCCCGGACAGCACACCGGAGAAGCTTGTTGCGTCAGGTACTTTTCCCGATCTGATCTTTTGTGGGAACAACTCGTTATTGCCCCTTGGCGATCTGCAAATTCCGCTTGACCTAACGGCTTTGGCCAAGTCCCACAGCACCAACCTGCAGGCGATCGATGCCGATTCGGTGACCGCGCTGCGCTCGTACAGCGAGAAGAATGAACTGTTCGGCTTGCCGCTGTTCGACAACTATTTTGCCACTTTTTACAACAAGGATATTTTTGATAAGTTTGGTGTCAGCTATCCGAAGGACAATATGACTTGGGAAGACATGCTGGAGCTGGCGAAACGTCTGACGCGCAACGTCGACGGCGTTCAGTATCGCGGCTTCGACCCCGGCAACGTCAATACGCTGGCTTCGAGCTACGGCTTGCCGTTCGTCGATCTGAAGACGATGAAGACGCCGATCAACACCGACCAGTGGAAAAAAGTGTTCAACTACTATAATGACGTGTACCAGATTCCCGGAAATTTCCCGAATTCCAAGGCGTACGGCAAAGGACGGGACTCCTTCATCATGGACAAAAATTTGGCGATGGATTCGAACTTCGGCTCGGAAGTGACCGGCTTGCTTCAACAGCTGCAGGATAAGGGCACCCCGATGAATTGGGATATCGCAACGTATCCGGTGTTCAAGGATCATCCCGGTTTTACGCATGAGGTCGATGTGCATATGCTGGCGGTCTCCACGAGCTCTAAGTATCCGGACGACGCGTACAACGTGATCTCCTACCTGGCGACGAATAAGGATGTGCAGATGTCGATTTCCAAGGATGGGAACGTAGCAACGTTGAACGATCCTTCGATTCGGCAACATTTTGGCGAGGATAAATCGGTGTTGAAGGGTAAAAATGTGAAGGCACTGTTTACCTTGAAGCCGGCCAAGTTCCACAAAGCGACCGCCTATGACGGCATTCCGCGCAAGGTGCTGGGCGCTCAGATCAAGAGTGTGATCGATAAGAAAACCGATGTCAATACGGCTCTGCGCACCGCCGAGGAGGAGGCGAACCAGCAGCTCGCTTCGGCGAAGTAGCGATGGATGCGGCGGAACAAGCTTGCCTTGCGGCAGGCTTGTTTTTTGTTAGGCGCGGCAGGGCGTTGGGGGCGATAAGTGGCGTGGAATGGCGATTAAGCGACATAACTCCGAATAATTCAGAGTCACTGGGTGGTTACTTTACTAACTTGAACTATTTGCGGAAATCTATTTGCAGCTTAAGTGGCAGTTTCGATCGAGCTAGTTGCGGTAACCAAATCTAATTGCTGTAAAAGTGGCAAATGAGAGCGAGCCGGTTCGCGGAGTCCACGTTGCTTGGAGGTTTAAACTAACTTAACGCTTTTTCGAGCCTTTATTTGATGGGAACGATGGGGGTAGTCAGCAAATTAGGTTGTTTGGAGCCCTTATTCCAGACTTCTGAGCAGAATCTGGGCGTTCTCCTTCAAATAACGTTCTGAAAAGACGCTATGAAGCGAATAAAGTAAAAGTGGGGAAAATAGCGTATCGAAAAAGCCTTATTGTGCAAGCGATAGGTCCAATATGTCGAACGCCGCAGCCACGCACTTGTTATGTCGCTTAATCCGCCTAATGCGTATTAAACAACATGCGGGTTTTAACTTAACGTACGGATATCCAGTCCGAATTTATATTGACGATACATATTATATATAATATATTAAATGTAACGGGGGTGTTTTGGATGAGCAACATGGAGAACTTGAAGAGTTCGCGTGATCAGGGGCAGACGGTGCAAGTGCCATCGAGGCAAGAAACGCGATTGGAGCACCCGCGCCTGGAACACCCCGCCAACCTCCATCCCGCGATCCGCATCCTGGACGACTTGGTACGTATACAGAGCGTCAATCCGCATTTCGAAGCCGGAGCTGCCGGGGAGAACGGGATGGCCGATTACATCGAGGCGTATTTTCGCCGACTTGCCGGATCTTGCCTCACCGTAACTCGGCAGGAAGTGTTTCCCGGCCGCGACAACGTCATCGTCGAGCTTCTCACCGATGCGTCGAAGCCGACGCTGCTGCTCGAAGCCCATACGGACACCGTGGCGCTCGGCTCGATGGCCGATCCGCTGACGCCGATGTACCGCGACGGGCGAATGTACGGCCGCGGTGCCTGCGACACAAAAGCTTCGCTCGCCGGCATGATGTACGCAATGGAGCAATGCGCCCTGCACCCCGAGCAACTCGCGGCCAACCTTGTGCTCTGCGCAGCGGTCGACGAGGAGCACGAGTACCAAGGGCTGCGGGCGTTCCTTGCGCGCAACATGCCGATCACCGCAGCTGTCGTTGGCGAGCCGACCGAGCTCGGCCTCGTCACCGCGCATAAAGGCTGCTGCCGCTTCGCGGTCACAACGCACGGCAAAGCGGCGCACAGCTCGATGCCGCATGAAGGCGACTCGGCGATCGT
>JAJFMO010000006.1 GCA_020697475.1 Paenibacillaceae bacterium
ATAACGAATCCAGATCGGGCAAAAAGTTGTTTTGCTCGGAGATCGGCAGATGAACGACTTCTCCGCCTAAATATTTCGTGTGCGTGCCAAGAACGGGATAACACGGCGAAGGAAGCAGCGCGATGTCCCCCTGGTTGATGAACGCGGTCGGAAGCATGGCGAGCGCCGACTTTGAACCGATAACGTGATTGATCTCGGAATCCGGATCCAATCCCCCAACACCGAACACTCGCTCCATATAGTCGCTAGCTGCCTGGTTAAACTCGGTGATGCCGTTATCGGAGTAAAACCGGTTTTCCGGTTTGCCTGCCTCCTCCGCCAACACTCGAACAACCGATTCGTCCGCAACGCCATCCGGTTCGCCGACGCCAAGGTCGATCAACGGCACACCAGGATGTTGTGCCAGCGCATCGCGTTTGGCGCGCTTGATCTTCTCGAATTTGTAAATTTCTGTACTTAAGCCGAATTGCTCGCCGCCAATCCGGTCAGCGAACAATCGGCGAACATGTGTATCCGACATTTGCTTTCAGTCCCTCCATGTTCCATCTCATGAACCTATTTATGACCCCATTGTATAACTTCAATTTTTTCTTCGCAAATATTGATCGCAAACTTCTGCGGCTTCGCGTCCTTCGCGAATAGCCCAGACGATCAGGCTTTGTCCGCGTCGGGCGTCGCCGGCGGCGAATACTCCCGGCATATTAGTCGCATAATTCGGAGCATTAACATTCGTTCGGCCATCCAATTGAACATCCGTCTGCTCCAACCAATCCGCCTCCGGCCCGCGGAACCCGATCGCCAATAAGACGAGCTGTGCCGGCCAAATTTGTTCGGTGCCCGGGATTTCCTCGCGGATCCATCGTCCCGACTCATCCTTCTCCTCGCGCAACTGAACGCACCGCACCGCCTTTACGTTCCCTTGCCCATCATCCAGAAACTCCATCGCCGATACGGCAAACAACCGCGGGTCGTCGCCGAACACGGCTTCGGCTTCCTCTTGTCCCGAATCAAGCTTATGCACAACCGGCCAGAGCGGCCAAGGATTGTCTGACCCGCGTGAATCCGGCTTGCGTCCGTGAATATCGAATTGCACCAGACTGCGGCAACGATGGCGCATGGCGGTTGACACGCAATCCGTTGCAGTATCGCCCCCGCCAATCACGATGACGTCCAATCCTTCAGCGGAAATAAACTTCCCGTCCGCATGCCCGGAGTCGAGCAAACTCTTCGTATTCCGATGCAAGAAATCCATCGCATAGTGAACGCCTGTGAGACCTCGACCTAACGCCGGCAAGTCGCGGGGCTTCGTAGCCCCGATGCATAAGACGACCGCGTCGAACTGCGAGCGCAGCTCTTCGAACTCTTTCCCGCGCCCGATTTCGACACCGGTAACAAACTGGATCCCTTCTTCTTGTAACAGCTTGACCCGGCGGTCAACGACGTCCTGCGCGATCTTCGTCTTCGGAATCCCGTACGTCAGCAACCCGCCGATCCGGTCGTCGCGTTCGAATACTGTAACTCGATGCCCCGCCTTGTTCAATTGGGCTGCGCATGCAAGCCCCGCAGGACCTGAACCGACGACAGCGACCGACTTTCCCGTCCGGACTCTGGGCGGCTCAGGGACAATCCAGCCTTCCTCAAAGCCGCGATCGACAATCGCTCTCTCGAGCGATTTGATCGTCACAGGAGATTCATACAGAGAAGCTACGCACGATCCTTCGCACGGCGCCGGGCACGCTCTTCCCGTAAACTCCGGGAAATTGTTCGTCGCGTGCAAGCGATTCAAAGCTTCTTTCCATTGTCCCCGGTACACCAGATCGTTCCATTCGGGAATCAAGTTGTTCACAGGGCAACCGACGACCGAGCGGTCGAACGTCTGCCCTGTCTGGCAGAACGGGACGGCGCAGTCCATGCACCGGGCCGCCTGCACCTGCAGTTCCTTCTCGTCCAACGGATCGTACAAATCTTGCCAATCGTTAATTCTTGCTTGCGGATCCCGTTCCGGCATATGCTCCCGACGATACTCCATAAACCCTGTCGGCTTCCCCATGCTCGCCACCCCTTTCCATCATCTGTATGATTCGTTTGTATTCCCGGGGGATGACCCTTACGAACTGGCGAACCGCATGCTTCCAATCGGTTAACAACTGTTTGCCAAGTTCACTTTGCGTATATTTCACATGGTTAACAATCATCTCATACAATTGGCGGATTTCTTCCCTTTCCTCCAACCGTTCGAGTTCAATCATCTTCATGTTACATAATTCGGCGATCCGCTCCTTGTCCGGCCCCCAAATATAGGCAATGCCCCCTGACATTCCAGCTGCGAAGTTTTTCCCGATTCCTCCGAGAATGGCGACTTTACCGCCGGTCATATATTCACAGCCATGGTTCCCGACGCCCTCAACTACTACGTTGGCTCCACTGTTGCGCACGCAGAATCGCTCGCCCGCCATGCCACGAATATACGCTTCTCCGGAAGTGGCTCCATAGAACGCCACATTGCCGACGATTACGTTATTCTCCGGGGCAAACAGCGATTTGGGCGACGGAAAGACGGCAATCTTGCCGCCTGACAAGCCTTTGCCAATATAGTCGTTGGCGTCGCCTTCGAGACTTAAAGAGATGCCTGCAGGCACGAAAGCTCCGAAGCTTTGTCCCGCCGATCCGCGAAAATGCAATTGAATCGAATCCTCCGGGAGCCCGTTGGCCCCAAACCGCCTCGTTACTTCGCTGCCCAGCGTCGTACCGACAGTGCGATCTTTGTTTTGAATCGGAAGAATCGCCTTAATCTCCTTCGCCTGACCGCTCCACAACGGTTCGCAAATCGCCAACAACTGCTGTTGGTCAAGAGTATCTTCCAACCGATGATTTTGCGGAGAACAGAAGCATGCGCTCCCTTCCGACCCCGGCTGCCCATTCGGCAAATACAGCAACCGCGATAAATCGACGGCAGCTGCCTTTCGCGAATCCGGCAGATCCCTCATCTTCAGCAGATCCGTGCGCCCGATCAATTCATCCAGCGATCGCACGCCAAGTCTGGCCATCCATTCGCGGACTTCCTCGGCGATAAAACGCATGAAATGTTCCACATGCTCCGGCTCGCCGGGAAATTTTGCCCGCAGCTCCGGATTCTGAGTCGCTATGCCGACAGGGCAAGTATCCAGATGACAAACACGCATCATGACACAGCCCATTGCCACCAGCGGCAGCGTGGCGAAGCCGAATTCTTCGGCACCAAGCATCGCGGCGATGACAACGTCTCGACCGGTCATCATCTTGCCGTCCGTCTCCAGGCGCACGCGATTGCGCAACCCGTTCAGCACCAGCGTTTGGTGTGCCTCGGCAAGACCAATCTCCCAAGGCATACCGGTGTGCTTGATGCTTGTGCGCGGGGCGGCGCCTGTTCCGCCATCATAACCGCTGATCAAGATGACGTCCGCACTGGCTTTCGCCACCCCAGCTGCAATCGTGCCGACTCCGGCTACCGAGACGAGCTTGACATTGATTCTTGCTAGCGGATTGGCATTTTTCAAATCAAAAATCAGTTCGGCCAAATCTTCAATGGAATAAATGTCGTGGTGCGGAGGCGGCGAAATCAGCTCGACCCCCGGCGTTGAACCGCGCACCTTGGCGATCCACGGATACACCTTATGGGCGGGCAGCTGCCCTCCTTCTCCGGGCTTCGCCCCTTGCGCCATCTTTATCTGAATTTCTTCGGCGTTCGTCAAGTAGTGGCTTGTTACGCCGAATCGCCCCGACGCTACCTGCTTAATTGCGCTGCTGCGCGAATCCCCATTGTCGTCACGTACGTAGCGCGCCGGATCTTCCCCGCCTTCGCCGGAATTGCTCCTACCGCCGATCCGATTCATCGCAATCGCCAGAGTCTCGTGCGCTTCCTTGCTGATTGAACCGAACGACATCGCCCCCGACTTGAAGCGACGCAACAACGACTCAATCGGTTCCACATCTTCGAGCGGAATCGATCGATCACTTTCTACAAATTCGAGCAAACCACGCAAGTTGTACACGTCGTCGGTCTGTTCATCGAACTCTTGGCTATATTCTTTGAACAACCGGTAATTTCCGGTTCGGCATGCTTGTTGTAACGTATGGATCATTTTGGGAGAGAAAAGATGCACTTCCCCGCCCGATCTCCACTGGAAATCGTCCCCGGAGGCAAGCCAGTTGCTCTCACTGTCCGGTCGGTAAGCGGCTTTATGCCGTTCGGCCGTTTCTCTGGAAATCGTATCCAGTCCGATCCCGCCGATCCGCGACGATGTCCCGCAAAAATAGGTATCCACCACGGACAGAGAAATCCCGACGGCTTCGAAAATTTGCGCCCCGATGTAGCTTTGAACTGTCGATATGCCCATCTTGGCCATAATTTTCAAGATCCCTTTGCTCACACCGTACACATAATTGTCAGCTGCCTCGTCCGGCGTCACATCCCCTAGCTTGCCTTCTGCACACAGTTGATCAATCGATTCGAACGCCAAGTAAGGATTGACGGCGCTCGCCCCGTAACCGAGCAACAAAGCAATATGATGCACTTCGCGCGGCTCGCCCGACTCAACGAGCAGGCTGACGTCCGTCCGCTTCCCGCAACGGATCAGATGATGATGGAGTCCAGCCAATGCCAGCAGCGCGGGAATCGGCGCAAAATTTTTGTTGGCCCCGCGATCTGTCAGGACAAGCACTGCTGCTCCTTCGGCAATCGCCTGTTCGGCGTCTTGAAACATGCGGCGCAGCGCCTTATCGATTCCCTCGCCGCCCAAAGTCGGCTGGTAGAGTATGGACAGCTTTACCGCCTTCAGTCCGTCAACGGATCTGCCGACAATTTTCGCCAATTCGTCGTTGCGCAATACCGGCGCCTTCAGGCGAATTCTCCGGCAGCTTTGAGAGCTTGGCGCCAACAAATTCCGCTCCCGACCGATCGTCGTTTCCAGAGAGGTCACCATTTCTTCCAACGACGCGTCAATCGGCGGATTCGTCACCTGCGCGAACATTTGTTTAAAATAGGAATAAAGCAGTTGCGGCCGATTCGAGAGCACAGCTAACGGGCCGTCGTAACCCATCGATCCGACGGGGTCGTCCCCTTGCTCGGCCAGCGGTTTGAGTGTCTTGTGCAATTCCTCGAACGTATATCCGAATATTCGCTGTTTGACCGCAAGTTGCTGCGGGGTTTCGCGTCTTGTGCGCTTAGGTGCCTCCGGCAGTTGATCCAAACCGACCAAACCCTCATCCACCCATTGCTGATAAGGGAAGGCTCCCGCTAACGACGACTTCACTTCTTCGTCAGGAATGATTCGGCCTGAGGAAGTGTCTACAAGCAGCATCTTGCCCGGGCTAAGCCGTCCCTTCATGCGCACCGCCTCATCCGGGATATCGATGACTCCAACCTCGGAGGACAACACGATTCTGTCGTCGTTCGTCACATAGTAACGTGCAGGCCGCAACCCGTTGCGATCCAGACAAGCGCAAATTTGTCTACCGTCGCTGAATACAAGCGCGGACGGTCCGTCCCACGGCTCCATCAGACAGCTATGATATTCATAGAACGCCTTCTTCTTCTCATCCATCAGAGGATCTTTCGACCAAGGTTCGGGTACCATCATCATGACGGCATGAGGAAGAGTTCGGCCGCTCAGCAACAAAAATTCCAACGCGTTGTCCAACATAGAAGAATCGCTGCCCGTATCGTCGATGACAGGCAACACTTTCGACATGTCCGGAAACAAGCCTGAGGCGAACTTCGCTTCCCGTGCCCTCATCCAGTTCACATTGCCTTTGATCGTGTTGATTTCCCCGTTATGGATGGCGTACCGATTCGGATGCGCCCGCTCCCAGCTCGGGAACGTGTTCGTGCTGAATCGGGAATGTACGAGAGCCAATGCCGAAGTGAATTTCTCCTCTTGCAAATCGGGAAAAAAGACAGGGATTTGATGAGGCAACAACAACCCTTTGTAGACAATCGTGCGGCACGAGAGGCTGGCGAAATAGGTCGGGGAGCCGATTTCCTTCGGCAATTGGTTCCATTCCTGCTCGATTCGTTTGCGGATCACATACAGCTTACGCTCAAGGGCTAATTCATCCACGGGGGACGATGTATCCAGAGGGGCTACAAAAAGCTGCCGGATCAGCGGCTTCGATGCGAAAGCGCTGGGACCCAGCGCCTCCTCGCGGGTGGGCACCGTTCTCCAACCGAGAACGGCGCATCCTTCCTCGCTCACAACCGAAGCCGCCAGCTCCTCGCAGCGGGCACGCAGTGTTGCGTCGGCCGGCAAAAACAACATACCAACGCCGTATTTCCCGGGTGAAGGCAGTAAAATTGCATGCCGTCCGCACCAATCGGCGAATAAATCGTGGGGGATCTGGGTTAAAATTCCGGCTCCGTCCCCGCTGTCTTCGTCCGCGCCCTGCCCGCCCCGATGGGCGAGCCGGTCCAGCATAGCGAGCGCGTCGCTGACGATTTTATGCGATTTCTGACCTTGAATATGGGCAATAAATCCAATCCCGCAAGCATCGTGCTCAAATTTCGGATCGTAAAGCCCTTGTTCAACGGGAGGCTGGTTGTTCATCACGTTATCTCACGCTCCTTAGGGCTTTATTTACTTGTTTGTTTCCAGTAAAAATTAATATAAAGTCATGTATTGTTCTCTTTCCCACGGATGGACGTTGATCCGGAACAAATCCCATTCGATTTCTTTGGCTTCCACCAGATGGGACACAATATGGTCTCCCAATGCAGACGTAATGATCTCATCGGTTAAGAAATAGTCAATCGCTTCTTTCAAGGTAGCTGGCAGACTTTCGATTTCGCCGTGTCTTCTTTCTTCTTCATTCATAGTATAAATATTTTTGTTCGTCGGGCGAGACAGCTTCATCCTCTGCTTAATACCGTCGAGGCCGGCTGCCAGCATGGACGCAAGCGCTAAATACGGATTAGCCGCCGGATCGGGATTGCGCAATTCAATTCGGGTACTCAAGCCACGGCTGGCCGGCACACGTACAAGCGGGCTGCGGTTTTTGGCTGACCAAGCGATGTAACAAGGCGCTTCATAGCCGGGCACAAGCCGTTTATATGAATTGACTGTCGGATTTGTAATCAACGCGAAGCCTTTGGCATGATGGAGTATCCCAGCCAAGTATTGCTTTGCCGTTTCGCTCAGACCCAGTTCGTCGCTTTCGTCGTAAAATGCATTTTCACTGCCGCGGAACAACGACTGGTGGCAGTGCATCCCTGAACCGTTCACGCCGAACAGCGGCTTCGGCATAAACGTAGCGTGCAACCCGTGTTCTTTGGCGATGTTTTTGACGACCAGCTTGAACGTCTGAATGTTGTCGGCCGCTTCAATGGCATTCGAGTATTTGAAGTCGATTTCGTGCTGACCCGGGGCAACTTCGTGATGCGAAGCTTCGATCTCAAACCCCATGCTTTCCAGCGTAAGTACGATATCGCGACGGCAATTTTCCCCCAAATCATTAGGCGCCAAGTCGAAATATCCGCCCTTGTCGTTCACTTCCAGCGTCGCTTCTCCCCGCTCATCCGTCTTGAACAGGAAAAATTCCGGTTCCGGACCTACGTTCATTGCGGTAAAACCGAGATCCTGGGCTTCCTTCAGCACACGCTTCAAGGCGTTGCGCGGGTCGCCGGCAAAAGGAGTGCCATCCGGGTTGTACACATCGCAAATAAGGCGTGCGACTTTACCGTTGCCGGTCGTCCATGGGAAGATCATCCAAGTGCTGAGTTCGGGATATAAATACATATCCGATTCTTCGATTCGCACAAACCCCTCGATGGACGAACCGTCGAACATCATTTTGTTTTCCAACGCCTTGGGCAATTGGCTCACCGGCACTTCTACGTTTTTCACGATGCCGAGCAGATCCGTGAATTGCAGGCGGATGTATTTTACGTTCTCGGCTTTGGCCATTTGCAGAATGTCAGCTGCTGTGTAAGGTTTTGTGCTCAAAAAAGTTCCCTCCAATGAATAAACGATTTATAGCCATTTTCCCACACATGCCAGGCTCTTTCTACTATTATGTTAGATAATATTACATGGAAATTGCAATTCTCTTTACATGAAGCATGCAAATCTTATATTATTAAAGAAGAGACAATTTTCTCCGTACAGCCATAAAATGTAACAAGATCGTTTTCACGAACTTGAAGGGGTGATTGACGATGGTTCCCTATATGAAAAGGAAAGTCATTCCGATCGGTACGGTAAGTGAACTGACCGGATTGACGGTTCGACAAATTCGTTATTATGAGGAGCGCAAATTGGTCACGCCTGAGCGCACAACGGGCAACACGCGGAAATATTCGTTCGAGGATGTGGAGGCGTTGGTGGAGATCGCCAACAAGATGGAGGACGGCATGCAAACGACCGAAATACTAAAGATGCGCAAGAAGGAAACGCGCGAACGAGAGGTCGATCAGAAGAAAATTCGCGAGGAATTGATCAAAGGTCAATTGAATGTCCAGTTTCACCGCAATCAACTGCCTTTTAAATAGAAGAAACCGTCGGATTTCGCTTCCGACGGTTTTTCGTTAGTCTGCACCTATTATTTTTTTGCGGCTAACCAATTGACCAGCGCGTCGACTTCATCCGCCTTTAGCTTCTTGCCGAAAGCGGGCATTCCCCCGCCGCCGCCCTCAATCTGCTTTTTGATCTGATCTTCGCTAATTTTACCACCGATTTTCTGCAAATTCGGCCCTCGTTTGCCTTCCAGATTCTCACCGTGGCAAACCATACAATTGGCTTTGAACAACGCTGCGGCGTCGGCTGTCGCGACTTGAGCGGGAGCAGCCGGCTTGGCCGGTTCCGCTGCGCTTGGCGCAGGTTGGGTGGCAGCCGGAGGCGCTTTGGTTTCAGCAGGTGCCTTTGTCTCCGCTGGCGTCGTTTTTGTCTCAGCAGGCGCCTTCGTCTCGGCTGGCGGCGCCATTGGCTCGGCAGGATGCGTTTGCGTCTCAGTTGGCGCTTTTGTCTCCGCCGGCGGCGTCTTAGGTTCGGCTGCACCTGGCTGAGTTTGAGCCGTTGCGCTTGGCGCAGGCTGGGTGGCAGACGACGGCGCCGTCGACTCGGCTGTCGAGCTTGATCCGGAAGCAGGATTCGCCTCCGCCCCGCTCTTACCGCTCTGAGCGTTCCCGCATGCAGCTAGCATTATCGAGAGCGCAGCAATCAACAAACCTGATGTCCAAATCTTCATGGTTCCCCTCCACAAACTTCTCTATTTAACGGTGATCGTCATCGTCATAAAAGGATGCGGTTTGCAGTAAATCATATACGTCCCCGCCTGATCGAACGTATGGGTGAACGTTTTGCCTTGTTTTAACAAGCCACTATCGAAGCTTCCGTCCTTGGCCGTGACGGTATGTTCCACGTCATCCATATTGGTGAACACCAACATGGTCCCAGCGGAAATCGTCAACGTATCCGGATCAAAGGCAAAATCGGTAATGCTGACTTTCGTTGCTGTCATATCCATCCCAGCCATATCACCGCCGGCTGAAGCATCCTCTTCCGCTGCCGCCTGGATCGTCGGATCGATCACGTACCACACTTTCCCGACTCCTTGACCGGTCACATCGCCTGGCTTCACGTCTTTCACATAATAATACAGCGGCATGCCTTTATAAGCGGTTTGTTTGGTACCGTCAGCACGGACAATCGTTTCGAAATCACTTGCAACCATCGGCGCCGAAACTTGAATCGAGCTGTTATAATAAATCGGCCAGTTTTCCTCGCATTTGCCCGAACAGACACTTTCGTTCGCCGTGTCTTTCGTATACATATACAACGTGAGTCCGTTCGCATCCACCATAAATGAACCTAACGTATCGTCCTTGGCGATGCCGATCGTGTTCGGTTTGATCACAAACCAAACCTTATTCACGTTCTCCCCATTCACATCGCCAGGCTTCACGTCCTTGACGAAATAATACAATGGGATCCCTTTGTAAGTCGTTTGCTTCTTCCCGTCATCCCGAGTGATGACGCCAAAATCGGCCGGGTTTAAGCCGACGCCGACTTGCAGATTTTCACTGTAAAAAAGCGGCCAATTCTTTACACATGCATCGGCACAGGCACTCTTATTCATTTCATCCTTCGTGAAGAGATACAGAGCCATTCCTTTGTCGTCGACCAGATAGTCGCCCATGTCCGAGGAAGCAAGGCGAATGCCGGGCTGAGCAAGCAAGCTAGCCTTCTCTTTGGCAATGACATTCAAATCCGCCAACGAATCGGCCAACGATTTGTCTTTGCCTTTTACTTTCACCTTCAATGCTTCGACAAGTGCGACAGCCAGATGGCGGTTCCGCAAGCTGCCGGCATCGGCGATTTGTGTCAGTCCAATGGACTTGGCGAAAGAAATCGTGTTGTCGTAGTCAAAGTCGGTTCCTTGCTTGTACCCAAGCGCTTCGGCCATGACTTTGTAAAATTGCTGCGCCGTAATTTGCGCAAGAGGCTCGAACATATTGTTCCCGGTTCCACCCCAGCCAAGTTCAGGCTTCGCCTTCAAATAAGCCATTACCGCTACATTGGTGTCGCCAACTTGATTGGCATCGGCAAAATTATCGCTACCCTTAAACGATATCGCTTCTTTCTCCAAGCCGCGCAGCCTCAAGAACAAGATCGCCGCTTGAATGCGGGTTGAAGTCTTGGCCAAATACGCCTCCGTTACTCCACTGCCGTCACCTTGCAGGACTCCAAGTTCTGCGGCAATTTGCGCGCTGGTCACACTTGCACCCCCGCCCGCTGATGCCGATACCGACGCGTCAGCCGACGCTTCCGCAGCCAATGCCGAACTTGCCATGGTGAAGACGAGTGCAAAAGCGAACAATGATACCAACCATTTTTTACCAATCATTAATCCTTCTCCTCCATTCATAAATATCTGAACTAGCTTGTGCCCATGCACCCTATAGTAACGTGGCGACAAGCAAGTTGGTTTGATAAGTTGTCAAAAATCGATTGCAAAACCAAAATAAATATAAGAAGATAGAATCAAGCGTTGCTCGTATAGAACCGTTTTTCATACGGCTTCGTTAACCTAGATGCGGCAGTGCTGCACGGACGCCGGGAGTGTGGATGAATGCGCAACAAATCCGACGAAGAATTAATACGGCTCGTCTTGGCCAAATGCCGCGAAGCTCTGGAAGAACTGTATGAACGCTATGTCCGGCTCGTCTATTCATTCGCTTTCCGCTCGACCCGCGATGAGCATCAAGCCCGGGAAATTGTTCAGCTGGTGTTTACCCGGCTGTGGAGCACGGAGAAGGGATACGATTCCTCCAAAGGCGCTTTTGTTAACTGGCTGTTAACCATTACACGCAACTTGACGATCGACTTGCTTCGTAAAGAACGAAAGCACAGTTCGAATCTTTATTTGCAGACGAAGCATTGGGAGACGTTCGCCGATAATCGGGTCGGCCCCGAAGAAATCGCTGCACGCAATTGGGTCAAGGAGACGATTCAAGAAGCGTACAATCAATTATCCGAATCTCAAATTCAGCTGCTGCAGATGTTGTATTGGGAAGGTTACACGTTAAGTGAAATTGCCGCGTCCCGCAACGAACCGCTTGGCACCGTGAAAAGTCGGTTGCACCAAACGCTGAAAATTTTGCGCAGACGGTTGCCGGAACTCAAGGAGGGGTAAAATCCATGCATAAGAATAATGAGGATCTTTCGCCATGTGGACTTATGGTGGATTATATCGTCGGCGAATGCTCTCCAATGGCTCGCAAGCGGTTCGAAGACCATTTGCCCGAATGTCCGGACTGCCGCAAGGAAACGGCCGAGCTGTTGGACACGTGGAACTCAATCGGAGTCGCCTTGCCGGAGCGCGAAGTGCCTGAAGAATGGAAAAACATGATTATCGATCAGGCGATTCTGTCGACCCCTGTCTTGGACTCGACCGGCCAGTCGCCCCAGTCTGTATTGCCAAATCGTATAAACCGCAGTCTCGCAGCCAAATTCGCTTATGCAGCTGCAGCCGTCGTAATCGTCGTATCTTGCGGATTGCTGGCTTGGGACAACGGGTTCACTCCGTTGCCTTTGATCGGGCAGCGCCAAGCGCTGAATGAGCCCGTACAAGTCGTTGAGACGTATCGTCTCGTCTCCGCCGATTCGAATACACCGGGTGCAGAAGGCAAGTGCCAAGTATTGAAACGCGGCAAGAAGGAACAATTGGTATTGCAAGTAAACGGATTGCCGATTACCCAAGGGGATCAGGTTTACCAGGTATGGCTCATCCACAACGGCAATCGGGTGAACGCCGGTACCTTCAAAGTGAACGACAAAGGCGAAGCGGGCTTGACTTATCCCATATACACGGCTAAAGAGCCTTTCGATAAAATTGGAATTACGCTCGAACCCGATGCCAACGGCACGAAACCGCGTGGGAAGAAAGTGCTTGGCACATGAAGAAACCCCACTATGTGGGGTTTTACTTTCCACTTTTACACAAAAAAATTCCTTACCCGTAACTAACGGAGTAAGGAATTTTGTTTATCTTCAGTGCCGTCAAGAGGACTCGAACCTCCGACCTACGCATTACGAATGCGTTGCTCTACCAGCTGAGCTACGACGGCAAAAAGGTCGGCATCGACTTTTAGAAAAAATCGAGTGCCTATATAATATATCCGAAAACATCGGCGTTGTCCAGTTTTTCTATGTGGCAAAAATGTGTCGGCCGATCTGAATAATCACTTTGCGACTCCAAATCCATTTGCTTGTCGATGTCTTAGGGTTGAAATAATATAACGCGCCTTTCGACGGGTCCCAGCCTCTCACCGCATCATAGGCCGCTTTATAGGCAGTTGAGTTAGGAGTCAGCCAGAACTGGCCGTCGCTCACCGAAGTGAATGCTCTTGATTGAAAAACAACACCACGTATCGTATCAGGAAATTGCGAAGAAGCAATGCGATTCATAACAACCGCACCGACGGCGACTTGTCCCACATAGGATTCCCCGCGCGCTTCACTGTAAATCGTCCTGGCCAAAATATCCATTTCACTTCGATTCAACGATACTTTCTTCAGCACTTTCCACGATTGGGCACCGACTTTACCGTCGACTTGAATGCCGAAATCGCGTTGAAAGCTTCTGACCGCCGCTTCCGTCTTGGGCCCATATTTTCCGTCCAGCGGTAAGCTGTAGTAACCCAATGCGTTCAGCCGATATTGGAGATCCCAGACGTCCCCGCTTACGCTTCCTTTGGTCAACACCGTTGACGCTTGAGCGGCTTCGACTGTCGTGAGGCCTGAAAAGGTGAGCATAATGGCTGCTGCCAAAAGCATTACGATCCATTTGTTCATCTTCACATCTCCCTTCGCATTCGATTATAAGCCGCGAAAGGAGTTGCAACAAGCCGTATTATATGGAAACCGTCCACCCGTGAATCGGTTAAATTCCTAGTCGCCGCAGGACGTCTGTTCAACCTTGCCCTGCTCGACGTTGATTTTCTCCGATACGGTATCGCGAATCGCCGTCATGATCAACTGGAGCATATAGTTGATATCTTGCTGGCTCTGCTTAAATTCGCTGACGATCGGAATTTCGTCCAGTTCATCTTGCAACTGGTCTATTTCTGCTTCAATCTTTTTGACCATCGCCGGATTCTTAAACGTCTCGAAAGCGACCGCTTCCTTCTGCTTCTTCTTGATCTGGTTGATCAGCTTTTGCACCGTATCGTTGGTCGCAATTTGTTTCTCCGCTTGTTGGAAAAATTGCACCTCGGTCGAGGTGGAGATCAAATCCGCCAGCTCTTTCGCCTTCATGAGGATATCTTGCCTCACAATTTTCTCTGTATTCGTGAAGTGCTCGATTGGGCAATCGTGATCATGCGAAGCTTGCTGCTCCCCCACTTGTTATCCACTCCTTGTTTTCGCCTCTAAGGTAATACGTTTGGGCTCCAGTAATGGTGATCTCCACCATTTTTCCGATCTGGTCGCGTGACCCGTGGAAATGCACCAGCTTGTTCGTCCGTGTTCTTCCTGCCAGCACATGGGGATTGTTCTTGCTTTCCCCTTCAACCAACACTTCCACCGTTTGTCCGACCATCTTCTCGTTGCTGCGCCGGCTGAATTCGCCCAACAATTCGTTCAATCGATGAAGCCGTTCTTTCTTCTCTTCCATAGGCACATTGTCTTCCATTACAGCGGCAGGCGTTCCGTCCCGAGGGGAATAGATGAAGGTGAAGGCGGCATCGTAACCGACTTCTTTGACCAAGGACAGCGTGTCTTCGAACTGTTCGTTGGTCTCCCCTGGGAAGCCGACAATGATATCGGTTGTCAACACCGCATCGGGAATCGCCTTCTTGATTTTCCCGGCCAATTCCAAATAATGCTCCCGCGTATACTTTCTTCCCATCTTGCGCAAAATCAATGAGTTCCCCGATTGCACCGGCAAATGAATTTGCTCCACCAGATTGCCTTTCTTGGCCAACACGGATATCAAGGCGTCGTCAAAATCGCGAGGATGAGACGTCGTAAATCTCACTCGCGGAATGTCGATTTTACGGATATCGTCCATCAGATCGGCGAACGTATAATTCAGGTCGGTGAAATCTTTGCCATAGGCGTTCACGTTCTGCCCAAGCAGTGTGATTTCCTGGAATCCTTGCCGTGCCAGATCGCGCACTTCCAGCAGTACGTCTTCCGGTCTGCGGCTTCGCTCCTTGCCCCGGGTGTACGGCACTATACAATACGAGCAAAACTTGTCGCACCCGTACATGATATTGACCCAAGCTTTAATCCCTTCGCGTTTCTTGGGCAAATTCTCGATGATGTCGCCTTCTTTGTTCCAGACGTCGACGACCATTTCCTTGCTGTAGTATGCTTCTTGCACCAACTTAGGCAGTCTGTGGATGTTGTGCGTGCCGAAAATCAGATCGACGTGCGGATGCTTCTGGAGGATCCGGTTCACAACTGATTCTTCCTGAGACATGCACCCGCATACCCCGAGGATCAGCGACGGCTTCTCCAGCTTGAACGACTTCAGATGGCCGATTTCGCCGAATACTTTGTCCTCCGCATTCTCGCGAATCGCGCACGTATTCAACAGAATGACGTCAGCCTGCTTGCGTTCCGTCGCCTGAGTGTATCCCATCTGCTCCAGCAAGCCCATTATCGTCTCGCTGTCGTGCTCGTTCATCTGGCATCCGTAAGTCACGATCTCGTAATATTTGCCTAGTCCAAAATCGGACAGTTCCTCGGTCACTGGATGATCATAGATGACTTCGATCCCTTGGCGGCCACGTTTTTTCTCAGCCAACAGGTCGGGTTGGGAATGGATCGTGATGTCCCTTCCCCGGATTCTATATTTTAAGGTACCGTCTTCACTTTCCCCAATCAGTTTGGCATCGGAGAAATCGAAGTACCGGGAATAATCTTTATTCTCTTTGCTCATTTACATTTTTCACCCCTTACAACGTAACCCCACAAAGTGAAGCTTTGCTTCGAAGTTGATACAGGTGCTTTGCGGGGACCCCGGAACACGAAAGCTCGTACCCAGAAAGTATAGCACGATTTCCCGCTTGAATCCATTAAGCTCATCCAGCTACAGAATGCGCGCCCAATCTCCTGTTTTCACACCTGCTGCGTTTGCTTCGTCCGTATCAATGTGAAAATCAAGCGCGTACCGATCGGAAACTTTGGCGATGACCTCATTAAAGATCAGCGATCGTTCGCCTTGCACTTCCACGCTGAGCTTCTCATTATGTTGAATTCCCCAAGCTAGAGCTTCCGATGTGTGAAAATGAATATGCCGCGCCGCCACAATGACCCCGCGCTGCAGTTCCACCTCACCTACCGGTCCGCGGACGATCAGACCGGGGGTGCCTTCAATCTTGCCGGATTCCCTAAGCGGCGGATTCAAGCCCAGTGTGTAGGCATCCGTTCGGGAAATCTCCACTTGCGATTTACCTCGCAAAGGTCCTAAAATGCGCGTACGTTCGAACTTCCCCTTGGGGCCGATCAAGTCGACGGTCTCGACAGCCGCGAATTGCCCGGGCTGGGAAAGCGCCTTAAATACGGTCAACGCGTAACCTGCGCCAAACAGCATTTTCGCATGTTCAACGGAAAGATGTATATGTCTGGCGGACACGCCGATCGGAACCCTCTTCATCGCCAACCATCCTTTTTTCCACGCTCAAACGAAACGGCATACGGTTTTACCCATATGCCGTAAGTAAAGCGAGTTGTCCTCATCGACTATCGATTTATTTGAACTCGGCGACAAGTTTGTTGAACTGTTCTTCCGTCAATTGAACGTTTTGGCGGGACAGCGGCTCTTCCTTGAATCCGGGGATCAGCCGTTCATAGCTTTGCTTATCTTTGTTCTCATAGATCACGCCGGTCAGCATGCTGCCTGTCTCCATAAGCTTCGTCATCGCGCTAATCCGATCGGTCGGATCGTAACTAGAAATTTCGTCAAGATCGACGACATGCTCCTTGAACCAGTCGTACGTGTTCACTTTGTTGAACGTGACACAAGGGCTGAAGACGTTGATCAGCGAGAAACCTTTGTGGTTAATGCCCGCCTCGATGACGGCTGTCAACTGCTTGACGTTGCTGGAGAACGATTGGGCGACGAACGTCGCACCGGCCGCCATGGCGATCTCCAGCGGCGAAAGAGCCGACTCGATCGATCCCGAGGGAGTGCTCTTTGTCTGGAAGCCCAGGCTGCTTCGCGGAGACGTCTGGCCCTTGGTCAATCCATAAATTTGGTTATCCATAATGATATACGTGATATCGATATTGCGGCGAATCGCATGTACGGTATGTCCCATACCTATGGCGAATCCATCTCCGTCGCCGCCGGAAGCGATAACGGTTAATTCGCGGTTGGCGATCTTCAAGCCTTGTGCGATCGGCAGCGAACGGCCATGGATGCCGTGTAAGCCATAGGCGTTGATGTATCCGGAAATCCGACCCGAGCATCCGATCCCGGAGACGATCGCCAATTGTTCCGGCTCCAAATTCAGATTGGCGGCCGCCCGTTGAATGGACGCCTGAACAGAGAAATCTCCGCATCCGGGACACCAGTTCGGTTTGACGTTGTTCCTGAAATCTTTTAATGTTGCCATGCCAAGGTCAGCTCCTTGCATCGTTGATGAATTTCCGAGGGTAGGAACGGCGTTCCGTCGTACTTCAAAACGTTCTTGATTTTATCGCCATGCCCGCAATGAAGCTTGATCAAGTCAGACAGTTGGGCGGTATAGTTGTTCTCCACAACGACGACGCTCTTGGCTTTACTCAAGTATGGCTTCAGCGCATCGCCCGGGAACGGGTGAAGCAAGCGAACTTTGATGTGGTTCGTCTTGACCCCTTCCGCCTCGAGACGTGTTCTCGCCTCGTCGATTGTTCCGCCCGTCGATCCCATATTGATGATCAACAAGTCAGGTTGTTCGTACGGCGCATCAACGACGATCGGATTCGTCACTTTGACTTGATTCAACTTGCCCATTCGTTTCTCCATCATGAGCTTGCGATTGATCGGATTTTCCGACGGGCGGCCGTTCTGGTCGTGCTCTACGCCGGTGACGTGATGGATTCCGTTCTTCATGCCAGGAAATACACGTGGAGAAATACCGTCCGACGTCATCTGATATCTCTTGAACAGATCGTTAGCCGGAAGCTCCGGCAATTCGCCCGAGACGAGATTGCCTCGATTAATCTTGATCTTCCGATAATCGAGCAGCTCGGACGTCTGCTTGCCAAGTGATAATTGCAAGTCGGTCAGCAGGATGACCGGGCACTGGTACTGCTCGGCTAGGTTGAACGCTTCGATCGTATCATAGAAGCATTCCTCTATAGTCGAAGGAGCGAGTACGATCTTAGGAATTTCCCCGTGCGTTCCATGAATCATTGCCATAACATCGCTTTGTTCCTGCTTCGTCGGCAAGCCTGTGCTGGGACCGCCGCGCTGTGTGTCGACGATAACCAGCGGCGTCTCCGTCATCCCCGCCAGGCCAATCGCCTCCATCATCAGAGACAATCCCGGTCCGGCAGATGCCGTGAACGTGCGTACGCCGCCGTAGTTGGCGCCGATCGCCATCGTTACAGCAGCAATCTCGTCTTCCGTCTGAATGACCGTGCCGCCGAATTTCGGAAGCACTTTAATCAAATACTCCATAATTTCCGAAGCCGGGGTAATGGGATAAGCCGACATGAATCGGCAACCGGCCGCTACCGCACCCAAACCGATGGCATCGTTGCCGATTATAAACAGTTTCTCTTTCCCATCGGGCGGCGCCAATTGCAATTCAGGCAACGCTCCTCCGGTCTTCTCCAGAACAAATTCAGACGCTTGTTTGACCGCTTGCAGGTTCTTCTCAACGATCGCAGGTCCCTTGCGTCCAAACTCTTCTTCCACCGCTTTATTGAACACTTCCAGCGGCAATCCAAGAAGCGACCAGGACGCGCCGGAAGCCGCCATATTCTTAAATAACGAGGTGCCGAGCCCTTCGGCGATCGCCGTAATCGGCACAGCAAATAACCGTGCGTTCACCCCTGCAGGGAGCACAGGGTTAAACTTGGCGTCGGCCACGATCACCCCGTTATCGCATAGTTCATGTGCATTCAAATCGATCGTTTCTTGGTCGAAGGCGACCAGGATGTTCAAATCGTCGGATATCGCTCGAATCGGTTTCGTGCTTATCCGAATTTTGTTGTTCGTGTGTCCCCCTTTAATACGCGAAGAAAAATGCCGGTAGCCGTACAAGTAATACCCAAGACGGTTTAATGCTGTTGAGAAAATCCGGTCGGTGCTCTCCACTCCTTCACCTTGTTGACCGCCGATCTTCCACGAAAGTTGACTTATCACGTCTTCCACTCCTTTGATCCGCCGATGGCGCCATCATGATCTCGGACAGACTTATGCCAATAAAAAAAATCTTTCACTACTTCAACAAATTCTA
Organism: Paenibacillaceae bacterium; assembly: GCA_020697475.1. Taxonomy (GTDB): domain Bacteria; phylum Bacillota; class Bacilli; order Paenibacillales; family NBRC-103111; genus JAJFMO01. The sequence continues at coordinate 18,929 of JAJFMO010000006.1, forward strand.
TGACTTTATCCGACAAAATGCAAGCGAATTTCAGCAAGCTGAAATATAGATATTTTAGATCGAATCCATAGCGAAAAGAGATAGGTTAGAAGTGAGCCGCTATATGTTACCGCTTCTTCCATAACTTGTTTTCAGGGAAGTTCGGACAGCAGGAAACGCCG
>JAJFMO010000334.1 GCA_020697475.1 Paenibacillaceae bacterium
TGCCGTGAATCGCCAAGGCGTCGATCATGAGCGTCGGCAAATTGTTCATCGCCGAGCACAGGAGCGCTGCGATAAATCCCATTCCGAGCACCGCGGAATAAAGGCCATGGGCTGCGATGGCTTCGATCGCCGAACTGAGCAGGTCCGTCAGGCCGGCGTTGCGTAAGCCGAAGACCACGACGTACATCCCGATGGAGAAAATAACGACCGACCACGGGGCACCCCGCAAAATACGGAGCGCTGTCTGTTTATGTCTGAGCTGCAGCATCGCAAGCAGCACGAAGGCGGCTGCGCCGGTGATCGCGGAGATCGGCAGGCCGACGGAATTGGAGGCCAAGTAGGCTGCGAACAGCACCGCCAAAATCGCCCAAGAGAGGCGAAACAGCAGCCCGTCGGTGATCGCATCACGCGGCTTGGCCAATGCCGTCACATCGTACCGGATGGGGATATCTTTGCGATAGTACAAATACAAGACCGCCAGGCTGACCATCAGTGAAACGAGATTGGGCAGCGACATTATTACCGCGTAATCGATGAAGCCGATGCCGAAGAAATCGGTGGACATGATGTTCGTCAAGTTGCTCGTAATAAGCGGCAGCGACGTCGTGTCGGAGATGAAGCCCCCGGCGATTACGAACGGCACGATGGTGCGAGCTTCGAACTTCAGCAGCTTTACCTTGGCCAGGATGATCGGGGTGAGGATCATCGCCGCGCCGTCGTTGGCGAAGAAGGCTGAGACGGCGGCGCCGAGCAGAGTGACGTATACGAATAGCTTTCGGCCGTCGCCTTTCGCAAGCCGCGCCATGTGCAGAGCCGCCCACTCGAAGAAACCGATCTCCTCAAGCACAAGCGAGATGACGATAATGCCGATGAACGCCAAAGTGGCGTTCCAGACGATGCTTGTCACCTCGGCGACATCGCTAAAGCTTACGATTCCGCAGGCTAACGCCAGCACCGCTCCGCCGAACGCCGGCCAACCGATCCCGATGCGCCCGGGCTGCCAGACGACAAGTGCTATCGTAGCAATGAACAGGAGGACGGACAATGACTGCATCCACACTTGATTTGTTATCCCTTCGTCCATCCGCATGCCGTATGTAGGTCAGGTTGCAGGCGGAAACCGATTCATGATTCTTAATGCTAATGTTTTGGATTATGTTTGAACCGCGCAGCGATATGTTCCGCGATCAACTTCCCGTGGAACCGCCCGTTCTCGATGAAAATCGAGTTCGCCTCGTTGCCGCCGGCGGAGACGACTCCGGCCAAGTAAACGCCTGGGACGTTCGTCTCCATCGTCGCAAGATCGATATGCGGCGCGCCGTTCGGGCCGGCGAAAGCAACACCGAGCTCGCGCAACAGCGTCCGGTCCGGCTGATAGCCGATCAACGTAAAGACGAAATCGTTCGGCAACTCGACATAGCCGGCAGGTGTGTCGACGCGAATCGCATGCGGCATGATCTCCACGATGCGCGATTGATACAACATGCGGATACGGCCTTTGTCCACTTTGCTCAAGAACATCGGACGCGTCCACGCCTTCACCTTGCTCGACAGCTCCGCCCCGCGATAAACAACTGTCACGAGGGCTCCGGAGCGTTCCAAGTCGAGCGCTGCGTCAATCGCCGAGTTGTTGCCCCCGGCAATCGCGACCTGCAAATCCGCGTACGGGTGCGCCTCCTTGTAGTAGGAGAACACCTTCGGCAAGTGCTCGCCCGGGATGCCCAGCTTGTTCGGATGGTCGAAATACCCTGTGGCAACCACTACGCAATCGGCCGTCAGCTGTGTCGGCTCGCCGAAACGATTTTCCGTGGTGACCGTGAACGCCCCATCCGCCTCCCGGCGCACAACCTTCGTCACCGTCTCGTAGGTGCGGATGCGCAGCCGGTTGCGCACAGCTGCAAGCCGGTAATAATTCAGCGCTTCCAGCCGGGTCGGCTTCTCGTTCGGCGTCGTGAAGGGGATGCCGCCGATTTCCAACAGCTCCGGCGTGCTGTGAAAAATCATATATGTCGGATAATCGAAGATCGAGTGGGCAATTGCTCCCCGTTCGATCAGCAGCGGATCAACGCCCGCCGCCGTGAGCTCGATCGCCGCCGCCAAGCCGCATGGACCGGCCCCGATGATGACGACTCGTTCCCGACCGTGTTCCTGATCGAGCCCTTGATCGCCTTCCCGTTCGTGCTCCCGCCCTTGATCTTTGCCGTTGTCGCTAATCATTCCAGGCTTTCCTGATACCCTTCCGCCAACAGTCCTGCAGACGACACTTTCTGTCCGGCTGCGTGAAGGTGAGTTACCGCACCCATGCCAATGACGCGCGGCACCGCCCACTCAGAGCCACGCTCTTCCATAAGAATCGTCGTGATCGAAGACGGCGGCAGCCAAAACCCGCTCCACATCAGAGGAAAAGGCAGCTCCAATAAGTGAGCGAGCCAGACAAGTCCGAAGCCCAGGTGGCAGAACAAGGCGATTTTCTCCCGATTGCGGCGTACGATCCGGTATTTGCCGCCCTCTCTCTCATAACCGAGCCGGCTTAAGAACGCGTCGGAGTTCGATTGCACCTCGGCAAATTTCTCCGTTAACCCGCTGTACGGCTCCACCTGCTTCCACGTCTCGCGGTCGATCGGCGGGACGATCGAACGAACGCGCTCCCCCGGATTGTTCCAGACGACGATATTTTCGCCGCCACCGACATCGACTTTGCCCCAGCCTCCGAGTTCCTGTGTCCAAGGCTCGATTGTCGGCTCCATTCCCATCAATTCGGCCGTATATTGCATCGTATGCACCGCCCGGTTGACCGGCGAGCTGTAAATCCGATCGAGTCCGACCGTCTTCAAGTACGCCGCCAACGCCTTGGCTTCCTCATGTCCGCGCGCCGTAATCGTATGATTCGGGTAATCCGGTTCGGCGTGGCGGATCAAATATATTCTCATGCAGCAATTCTCCCCTCGAAAGTGAAAGTCCAATGATGATTTTACCTGAAAAAAGAAAAGATCGCCACGGCCGACGCCGGGCGATTACAAGAGACGCAGATTTGCAGTTTACGCGTTCTTCCCGAACGTCACTCCGCCGTCAATGTACAACGGGGAGCCCATCATGAACTTCGACTCGTCGGACGCCAGGAACAGCGCCGCCTTCGCCACGTCTTCCGGTCGTCCCAGGTCTCCGCTTAACTGCCGCGATCTCAACGTCTTATACCCCTCTTCCGGGTCGTCGTACGATTTGCGCAAATAGTCCTCGACGAACGGAGTCAGAATCGTGCCCGGCAACAGCGCATTCACACGGATCCCGTACGGTGCGTAGTCGACTTGCATTGACTTGGTGAGCGCCAGCACGGCGCCTTTGGTCGCCGCATACGAAGCGCGCCGCGCCAGTCCAATCTCCGCGATGCATGAGGACATGTTGATGATCGATCCGCCTTGTTGCTCCATCATGATCGGCACGACGTACTTGCTCGGGAGATAGACCCCCTTGATATTCACCGCCATGATTTTGTCCCAAGCTTCGGGTTCGATCTCGTGCAGCATGCCGACCCCGCTGATTCCGGCATTGTTGAACAGCACGTCGATCCGCCCGTACAATTCCACGATGCGATCGACCATCGCCTTCACCGACTGCGGATTAGTGACGTCACCTTGCACGAACACCGCTTTCCCGCCCGCAGCTTCAATCTCGCGTACCGTCTCCTCGCCTTTGTCGGCCGCCAGATCGTTCACAACAACCGTCGCTCCTTCGCGGGCGAACAATTGCGCCGTTGCTTTGCCGATTCCCGATCCCGATCCGGTGATGACCGTAATTTTGCCATGTAAACGCATGCTTCCACCCCTAGTCCGTTAAAGTTCTCGTCAATCTTGCGATTCCGTTCGTGATCCGGCTGGCAGCCCGATAAAATCAGCCGGAGACGATGATCAAGTTCGCATAAGGCGTCGTGTCTCCTGTGCGAATAACCGCGCGCGACTCGACGCACAAATCCTTAAACCTCTGATGAGGCATGGATCGCAGCGCGATATGAGGAAATTCCTCGGCGATCTTCGCGTACCGTTCCGGGCTTGCCTCTTTCATCTCGTCGGTGACGATGATCGAGTCGATGACGAATTCCCGCTCCACTGCCCGCAGCACTTCGAGCACCGTCGGAATGTCGTCCACGAGCGCCAGGTCCAACCGCTCCGGGCCGATCGGCACCGGGAAGCCGCGATCGCATATCGTCAGGAAATCGGTATGTCCCGTCTCCGCCAAAATCCGGTTCAAAGCAGGATGCAGTATCCCTTGCTTCTTCATCCCGCACTCCCCCCATGTCTCGATTGTACCACCCGATCCTGCTTGGATAAAGCATTTTTATCATGAGTCAATCCGTTATCCCGCTGAGCCAGCGCATTGTCCCTTTGGGACAACGTAATCTCTTCGCGCAACGAAGGGCAGGGCCTTTTCATATAAAAAGTTTCCACTCCGCCGATCACGCACACACTCACCAGCTCCCATCCGTCCGAACCGTCCGCTGCCAGTGAGCTGCGCTCCGTTGTAATCCGATACTCCCATCGCTGTTTCGTCATTTGGCCGCCCTCCTATCTAGCAATTCCGCTAGGAATTGCATACTTCGTAAGCATCCGCTGCGAGCAATACCTTTGTGGACTGCGTGCTGCGTATGATTCCACTCAGTGCTCCATGTGATCGTCCGGCTGCGCCGCCTTTACTGTCAACCCGCCGTCGACCATCAGCAAATGGCCGTTCACCTGCATCGCTTCCTCGGAAGCGAGGAACACGACCGCATCGCCAATCTGCCGCGCCGTACCGAGCCGTTTCATCGGATTGGCTTCGACTTCCTTGCGGCGAATTTCCGGATCGGCCAAATAATCCGTACACATATCGGTATCGACCGTGCTCGGTCCCACTGCATTCACGTTGATGCTGTACTTGCCGAGCTCGATCGCCATCCCTTTGGTCAACATGTTGGCTCGATCGCCATCCCGTTGGTCACCATGCTGGCCGCCGCGTTCGACGATTGGTAGTGGGGAATGACCGGGCTGGTCACCATCAGGCTTGCCGTAGACAGAATGTTGATGATTTTGCCGTAACGCTTCACTACCATCTTCTGCGCCGCCATCTGCGAGCACAGAAAGATCGACTTCACGTTCGTGTCATAAGTGCGGTTCCAGGTCTCTTCGGACACTTTGAGAAAAGGTTCAAAAGGAGCGATCCCGGCATTGTTCACCAAAATTTCCACTTCACCGAGCTCCCGCTCAACCTGCGCAAACATCGCCCTCACCTGGTCCGACCGCCCGACATCAGCTTGCACGACGATCGCCTTCACGCCAAGCGCCTCCGCTTGCGACTTCACGCTCTCCGCCAACTCGCGCGAACGATCCGACGTGTAGTTGATCGCCACGTGCGCCCCTTCCTCCGCCAGCCGATACACGATCGCTTCCCCTATGCCGCGGCTTCCCCCGGTGACGAGCGCTACGCGATTCTCCAACCTTTTCATCCCAATCCCTCCCAATTTAGTATAAAATGATCTCCCGTTCTCCGCCGGACACTTGGTTCTCGATGGCCTCGTAGAGAGGTCACCGTCGCTTATCGACTCCTCTGCCGGTCGGCGACATCAGCGGGTTGGCGACATCTCAGTGAGTTGACGACGCCTAATTAGTTGACAACCTCTCTGCCAGTTGATGACATCTCAGCCTGTTGACATTGACCAATTGTTCGTTTTGTTGCCGACGCCTCCGTTGGTTTATCGGTAACTCCTCAGGCGCCGGTTAATAATGCTTGAATCAACCACCCTACTTCACACGCATGTGTTCCAACACAATCCCATTCGAACTGGGCACCCAACGGCAATACTGCCGCCATCCCAGGGCTAACCTTGCTCGATCAGACCATTTATCCGCAATTTGGCCGCTATCCCTGCTCGATCCGATCATTTAACGGCCTTTCAGCCGCTATCCAGCCTATCCTTGCTCAATCCAGCCACTTAACGGCCTTTCCGCCGCTATCCCAGCCTAACCTTGCTCGATCAGACCATTTAACGGCCTTTCCGCCGCTATCCCAAGCTAGCCATGCGCACCCCGGCTCCAGACCCCACAGTAGGCTAATATAAGGCCAATTTCGGCCTTGACACTTACGGTTCACCTAACTCAATGCAGCCTAAGACCTTTTTTAGTTTTAAACCCACCAATATCAAATACAAATTGCGATCTAAGGCCAT
>JAJFMO010000335.1 GCA_020697475.1 Paenibacillaceae bacterium
TTGGGACACACTTATGTGGGTACAGAACATATTTTGCTTGGACTCATTCGCGAAGGTGAAGGGGTGGCGGCGCGCGTCCTGAACAACTTGGGCATCAGCTTGAATAAAGCTCGCCAGCAAGTGCTGCAACTGCTGGGGAGCAACGAAGTCGTCTCGTCGAATCACGGAACGCCGACGAATGCCAATACTCCGACGCTTGATGGCTTGGCCCGCGATTTGACGTCGATTGCCAAGGAAGGCAATCTCGATCCGGTTATCGGCCGAAGCAAGGAAATCGAGCGGGTCATCCAGGTGCTGAGCCGCCGAACCAAGAACAACCCGGTGCTGATCGGCGAACCCGGCGTCGGGAAGACGGCGATTGCCGAAGGGCTGGCGCAGAAGATCATCAACAACGAGATTCCCGAGACGTTGCGCGACAAGCGCGTTATGACGCTCGATATGGGCTCGGTCGTGGCCGGGACCAAATACCGCGGGGAATTCGAAGATCGCTTGAAGAAGATCATGGACGAAATTCGCCAAGCCGGCAACATCATTCTGTTCATCGACGAGCTGCATACGCTGATCGGGGCAGGCGGGGCGGAAGGCGCGATCGACGCCTCGAATATTCTGAAGCCGTCGCTCGCTCGCGGCGAGCTGCAATGCATCGGAGCGACGACGCTGGACGAATACCGCAAATATATCGAGAAGGACGCTGCACTTGAGCGCCGCTTCCAGCCGATCACTGTCGACCAACCGACACCGGAAGAAGCGATTCTCATTTTGCGAGGCTTGCGCGATCGTTATGAAGCTCATCATCGGGTGAAGATTACCGACGAGGCGATCGAGCAAGCGGTCAAATTATCCGATCGCTACATCACAGACCGGTTCTTGCCGGACAAGGCGATCGATCTGATCGACGAGGCAGGCTCGAAGGTGAGACTTCGCTCTTACACGGTACCGCCGGATCTGAAGAAGCTGGAGAATAAGCTCGAAGATATCCGCAAGGAGAAGGATTCGGCCGTTCAAAGCCAGGAGTTCGAGAAGGCAGCCAGCCTGCGGGATAAAGAGCAGAAGTTGCGCGAAGAACTGGAAACAACCAAAAACACTTGGAAAGAGAAGCAGGGCCGCACCGACTCGGAAGTGACAGCCGAAGACATCGCGCAAGTGGTGGCAAGCTGGACGGGAATTCCTGTCGTGAAGCTGGCGGAGGAAGAGACAGAACGGCTGCTCAAGATGGAATCGATCATACACAATCGTGTAATCGGTCAAGACGAAGCGGTGAAGGCGGTCAGCCGGGCGATTCGCCGGGCTCGGGCCGGACTGAAAGATCCGAAGCGGCCGATGGGCTCGTTCATCTTCGTCGGGCCGACCGGGACAGGGAAATCGAACTTGGCCAAGGCGCTCGCGGAGTCGCTCTTCGGCGACGAGAATGCGGTCATTCGCATCGACATGTCGGAGTATATGGAGAAGCATTCCACTTCGCGGCTGGTCGGGGCGCCTCCGGGATACGTCGGCTATGAAGAAGGCGGCCAATTGACCGAGAAAGTCCGCCGCAAGCCGTATTCGGTCGTCATGCTCGACGAGATTGAGAAGGCACACCCTGAAGTGTTCAATATTCTGTTGCAGGTGCTCGAAGACGGGCGGTTAACCGACTCCAAGGGCAGAACGGTCGACTTCCGCAACACGCTGATCATCATGACGTCCAACGTCGGAACCGATATGATCAAGAAGAGCGGAACGCTCGGGTTTACCGATCCGCGCAACAATGCGGAACGCGACTATGACCACATGAAGGATAAAGTGATGAGCGAGATGAAGAAGACGTTCCGGCCGGAGTTCTTGAACCGGATCGACGATATCATTGTGTTCCATTCGCTCAACGAGCAGCACATCGCCGAAATCGTTACTTTGCTGGCTGAAGATCTGCGCAAGCGCCTAATGGAGCAGGACATTCACTTCAGCCTCACCGACAGCGCCAAAGCGTTCCTCGCCAAGGAAGGGTACGACCCGACTTACGGGGCAAGGCCGCTGCGCCGAGCGATCCAGAAGCATATCGAGGATCGCTTGTCTGAAGAATTGTTGAAGGGCAACATTGTGAAGGGCGATTCCTTGAAGATTGATGAGAAGGACGGAGAATTGGTCGTTTTGCATAACGAGAAGACCGAGGTTTCCGCTCAATAAGATCAATAAGTCCAACAAGCCCAACCATAAACTAACGAACATCGTGTCGGATTAACGGCTGTAAAGCCCCGGCACGATGTTTTTTTTCCATTTATGGGTTTTCAGCGATTTCACAACATGATAAACTTATACCTTGAACGTAATTTTTAATTTTTTCCAATGAGTCGAATCCAAGATAGAAGTTAAGGGGCGAAAGATGGCCAGAACAAAGACCAAATTTTTCTGCAGTGAATGCGGACACGAATCGCCGAAGTGGTTGGGCAAGTGCCCCGGCTGCCAGGCTTGGAACAGCTTCGTTGAAGAGCTTGATACAGCTGTGAAGATCCCGGGGATGTCGTCCGCCATATTCCGTACGAAAGAAAAAGCGGTTCCAATCATACATATAGACAAGAGCCAGGAACCGCGTATTCTTACTTCAAACAACGAGTTCAACCGGGTGCTGGGCGGCGGGATCGTCCCGGGCTCGCTGCTCCTGGTCGGCGGCGATCCGGGCATCGGCAAATCGACGCTGCTGCTGCAAACCTCAGCGGACCTTGCTGCTAAGGGATTGTGCGTGCTGTACATTTCCGGCGAGGAATCGACCCGCCAGACCCGGCTTCGAGCCGATCGCTTGCAAGCGGTCTCGGAAAGGCTCTTCGTTCTGTGCGAGACGAACATGGAGCAGATCGAAGAGGAGATTGAGCGGGTGGAGCCGGATTTCGTCGTGATCGATTCGATCCAGACGTGCTACCATCCCGCCATCTCGTCGGCTCCAGGCAGCATCTCGCAAATTCGCGAATGCACCGGGCATTTCATGCGAACGGCGAAGGTGAAGGGGATGGCCATCGTGCTGGTTGGCCACGTCACCAAAGATGGAGCGATCGCCGGACCGCGATTGCTCGAGCATATGGTCGATTGCGTCTTGTACTTCGAGGGAGAACGCCATCACTCGTATCGCCTGCTGCGCTCTGTGAAGAACCGCTTCGGTTCGACCAACGAGATCGGAATTTTCGAGATGCAGGAATCGGGCTTGCAAGAAGTGAGCAATCCGTCGGAATTGTTCCTGTCCGAGCGCCCGCTCGGCGTATCCGGCTCCACCGTCATCGCCAGCATGGAAGGAACCCGGCCGGTGCTGGTGGAACTGCAAGCGCTGGTGTCGCCGACGAACTTCCCCACGCCGCGCCGCATGTCGACAGGAGTGGATTACAATCGGCTTTCCTTGATCATCGCGGTGTTGGAGAAGCGGGTGGGGTTGTTCCTGCAAAGCCAGGACGCCTACCTCAACGTAGCCGGGGGGGTCAAGCTGGACGAGCCGGCGGTCGACCTGGCGATCGCTGTCAGCATCGCGTCGAGCTTTCGCGACCAACCGACGAAGCCTTACGACGTTGTATTCGGGGAGATCGGATTGACCGGCGAAGTGCGCGGAGTGTCCAGAGTCGATCAGAGAGTGAAAGAGGCGCAGAAGTTAGGGTTCAAGAGAGTCATTTTGCCGGAAAAAAGTTTAAAGGGTTGGAATCCGCCATCCGGCATTACGATCGCAGGGGTCAACACGGTGGCTGAGGCACTTGCCGTCGCACTGGGATAATGGGAGCTCGTAGGAGGGTCTTACAGTGAAAGAGGAAACGAATCGGGACATGATGAGCCGAATCTTGCAGATGGTGGCGCCTGGAACCGCCCTGCGCGAAGGGTTGGAGAATGTGTTGCGGGCAAAGACCGGGGGCTTGATTGTGGTCGGCTACAGCCCGGAAGTGATGGAACTTGTAGATGGGGGATTTTCCATCAATTGCGACTTTTCCCCGAACTATCTATACGAACTTGCCAAAATGGATGGAGCGATCATCTTAAGCGAGGACGTCAAGCGCATTCTGTATGCCAACACACAGCTCATACCCGACTCTTCCATCGCCTCCAACGAGACAGGTATTCGACACAGAACCGCCGAACGGGTGGCGAAACAGACGTCCAAGCTGGTTATCTCGATCTCCCAGCGGAGGAATGTCATTACGTTGTTCCAGGGAAATTTACGGTATGCGTTGAAAGATATCGGGGTCATTCTGACCAAGGCCAATCAAGCGATTCAGACACTGGAGAAGTACCGCTCCGTCTTGGAGCAGGCGTTGACGAATTTGAGTGCCTGGGAGTTCGAAGAGCTGGTGACATTGCAGGATGTGGCCGGTGTCATTCACCGGGTCGAGATGGTGCTGCGCATCAAAGCGGAGATCAGTCGGTTCATCAACGAGTTGGGGACGGAAGGCCGCCTTGTTCGCATGCAACTGGACGAATTGGCTACCAATATCGAAGATGAGGCCGATCTGTTGATTAAAGATTATATCCGCGATCTGGATGAGGAGAAAGTTAAGGACATCCGCAACGCCTTGAAAAGGATGAGTTCCGACGAATTGCTGGATGCGCATAATATTATCCGGCTGTTAGGGTATCCTTATACAGGAACTCCGACGGAAGAAGCCGTGGCATCGCGGGGCTTTCGAATCTTAAATAAAATCCCTCGCCTGCCGGCTGGAATCATTGCCAATTTGGTGGATAAATTTGAAACGTTGCCCAGCGTCATGCTCGCTTCCATTGAACAATTGGACGAAGTGGACGGCATCGGTGAAGTTAGGGCGCGGGCGATCAAGGTAGGGCTAAAGCGGATACAAGATCAAGTGTTTGTTGACAGACATATCTAAAAGACATACAATGATAAGATATGATGGGTGTTTGAGTGTGCCCATTTTTTTCAATGTCAAGTACATTTCCGAGGTGACATCATGATTACGAAATCGATTCCCAGTTTCTTTACG
>JAJFMO010000336.1 GCA_020697475.1 Paenibacillaceae bacterium
CAAAAATCCTTATTTTCTGATGGAATACGATCGGGAACTTTCGTCGCGCAGCACCGACGCCGAATCCGGGGAGACGGCCGTTGACAAGCAAATGTACAGCATTCTGTTTAACGATCTTGATGTGAAGCGCAAACCGATCCAGGAACTGCCTCTTAGCCGCTACTTCGCCAGTCCACTCGGCCAGATGATCGCCAGAACAGGCTGGGACGACGGCAAGAATATGGTGGACAAACAGTCGCCGGTAGCCGTAGCCTTGATGAAAATCGGTGAATACAACTACGGGAACCATGATCATCGGGATATCGGGTCTTTTCAAATGTATTATAAAGGCAGTCTTGCCATCGACTCTGGAATCTATCAGGGAACGGAGGGGAGCTACGGGGATCCGCCGCAGGTCAACTATACGAAAGCGACGATTTCCCACAATTGCGTGCTTGTTTACGATCCCGACGATACGTCCACGGCCAAGCAGAATGACGGCGGGCAACGTACGGTCGCGCAGCCGATGAATTTGCAGGAATTGTTGAACAACGGATTTCGTACAGGCGAAGTATTGGGGCATGAAATCGGACCGGATCCGCTCCAACCCGATTACACCTATTTGAAGGGCGAAATCAGCAAAGCTTATTCGGATAAGGTGAAGCAATATTTCCGCAGTTTTGTGTTTTTGAATTTGAAGAACAGTGAACACCCCGCGGCGCTGATCGTGTTTGACAAAGTCGTTTCATCGAATGAGAACTTCAAAAAATATTGGCTGCTCCACAGCATCGAGGAACCTCAAAGCGAAGGAAACGTTACGACCATTCGCAGAAGTACAGACGGATATCAGGGCGAAATGGTTGTCCATACGTTGCTGCCCGAACAGACCAACACGACGATCGAAAAAGTAGGGGGAGCCGGTCACGAGTTCGACGTGTTCGGCAAAAACTTCCCGAACTATTGGGATAAGAATGAGGATGTAAAGGAACAAGGGGCTTGGCGTATTCAGGTTTCCCCGCAACAAGCGGCGGAAACGGATCACTTCTTGCATGTATTGCAAGTCAAGGATATCGATGGCGCGCAGCCTCTTGCCGTGGAGAAGATCGAGACGGATTTGGTGGCCGGGGTGAGGATGATGGATCGGGTCGTATTATTCAGCAAAAGCGGTGAAAGGCTGAAGGGGACGGTCGACTTTCCCATGAGCGATGCGGGTGCGGAGTTGAAGATACTCGTATGCGATTTGACGGAAGGGACTTGGAAGCTGGAAAAAGACGGCGCAGCGTCAACTCATCAAGTAAGCAAAGACGGAGGAGCGGCGTATTTCAGCGGCACAGCGGGCAGTTATAGGCTTACATATGCATAGATCAGCTTCGAAGAAAAACTCCACTTTGTGGGATCATCTTATTGGTTTTTCATATTCAATTGGGGGGAATTGCCCAAAGTGGTCCGGAACATGAATAGGGCTGACTGAAGGCTAACGACTGTGGGCGACGCTATTTAAACGATTTCACCTGAATCCAGAATCTAACGATTGTGATCGACGCTATTTCGCTTTTTCTCACCGAAAACGGGTTAAAAACTCGAATTAACGCTTGTGACAGTCGTTAGAGTTTGCGAAGCCCCATTTTGGGGCAAATAGCGTCGCAGGCAGTCGTTAGAATGGGAAAGTGTCGTTTGCAGAGTCGCAAAGTACTTGAATCAGCTTCGCAGCAAATCTCCACTTTGTGGGGTATTGATCCGGTATTGATGCGGACTGAGTCCCGCGTGTTTTTTGAACAGTTGGCAAAAGTAGGAGAAGTTCGTCAGACCGACCGCCTCGCCGATTTCTTGAACGGTGAGGCTGCTTTTTTTCAACAGCAGGCTGGCTTCGCGGATTCTTCTTGCCGTCAAATATTCCGTGATGCTGGTGCCGACCGTTTTGCGGAACAGGGAAGAGACGTGGGCAGGAGACAGATGAACCAGATCGGAAACTGTCTCCAGCTGGAACGGTTCCATATAATGCTTGTCAACCCAGCCCATGATTTGTTCCGCAGTTGCAGCGGAAGCGGCAGGTCGGGCGTTAAGTTTTGCCGTGCTTTTGCCTGTCGCTTTCAGCAAGGAGAGCAAAGAGAGAATAAACAAGGCTTGCTGCTCCAACACTTCGGATGGACGAGCATCATTCAGAAGATTCCGATGAACATTGAACAATTTGTCCATTTCCCTGCGGTCGAGCGAGCGAATGATCTGATTTTCCGGCCGATCCAGGAGCATCCGTTGCAGTACTTCGTTTAAGGCGGGAAACGGGATTAAATAATGTTCCAGAACATGCGGTTCAAAAATAAACAATGAGCGTATGTACGGCTGATCGGCGGACGTAAACATTTGGACATGGTGCAACTGGAATGGCTTGAAATATAGAAAAGTTCCCGAATCCAGTTCAAAAATATGTCGGTCAATAATGGCCCTGCCCTTGCCTTCATGGACATACAACCATTCCATTCCCTGGTGGGCATGATACACTTCCTTGAACGTTTCCGTACGGTTTGTGTTGAAAATCAACCGGATTTGACGATGGTTCAGCTCCATGTAATTCGAAATTCTCAATGCAGGAACCTCCTTCGCTTTACCTTCGAAATATAACAACATTTTACCATAAAGCGACCACACTTTTTTGGGTAAAAGTCAGCTATGATGGGGTTATAATCGAAGGGGGGATGTCTTGTGATTGCAAGAAGGATAGCCATCGGTTTCATTTTGTCGGGTGTTATGCTATTGCTTGTTTCGTGCGGAGGAAATGAAAGCGCTTTGACGAAGGCGAATGACGTGGAAGTGGGAAAGCAAGCCAACAATGAACCGATCGAACTCGTCTTTTATTCCCCGGGCAGCAACGGAGTGACACAGGAAGATTTCATGAACGGTCTCGGGAACGCGATTCAACAGAAATTTCCGAATTATAAGTTGACGAATATTACCAAACAGAATGATGACACATTGAATCAGCTGGTTGCAGCCGGACAACCCATCGATATCATGACCACTTCGATCATCAAGTCCATCCAATTTATGCTGCCCGTCAATGCGCAAAGCGATATCAGCGATCTTGTCAAGAAAAACAAATACGATCTATCCAGGCTCGAACCTTCTACGGTACAAGCCCAGCAGCAGCTGGCGAACGGCGGAATCTACGGCCTCCCGTCCACGACCTCGTCGGTGGCGCTATTTTACAATAAAGATTTGTTTGACAAGTTCGGTGTGGCGTATCCGAAAGATGGAATGACTTGGGACGATTTGTACGAGTTGGCGAAAAAAATGACGCGCACCGACAGCGGTCAGCAGTACAAAGGGCTGGCGATCAACTTTTTGAAAGTGATGGACTTGGAACAATTGTCGCCGCCGTGGGTGGATCCGAAGACGTTCAAAGCTTTGGTCGACAAAGGCGATGCCCTGCGGGCGTTTACGAATTTGGTGAGGTTTTTCCAGATCCCCGGCAACAGGTTGCCTGACCCGAAGTATAATCAGGGCAAGCAAGTAAACGCCTTCCTCAAGGATAAGACGGCGGCTATGCTGTTGAACGATAGCGGGTATATCACCAAGCTCGAGGATCTGGTCAATTGGGATGTGGTGCAAGTTCCTTTCTACAAAGATAAAATGGGAGTAGGGCCGCAATCCGACGCCAATTACCTCTTTGTCTCAAGCTTGAGCAAGCATCGGGACGAAGCGTTCAAAGTGCTGGAGTACGTCACATCGGAGGAATATCAGAAAGCCAGAATCCGCGAGGGCAAGTTTTCCATCCTCAAGGATGCAAGCAAATATATGGCTGATTTCGGAGCCGATCTTCCCTACTTAAAGGGGAAAAATATTAAGTCATTAATCCCCGAAAAGTATGCGGTGCCCGCACCGATTACGGTATATGACGCGATCGCCCGCGACGAGCTGAAGGATACGATCGGCGATGTGGCGAACGGAGTGAAGGATGTCAATACGGCTTTGCGCGAAACGGCGGAGCGGGTAGACAAGGCGATTGCAGAGCAGCGCAAACAATAGAAGACGGAGGATGGCCATTGGAAGTTACACTTGTACATGAACAGTTAACAGCAACGATTGGGGAACCGGCGATTTTGTTGCTTGGAAGTGCCTATCCATCTTTAAGGATACTTCCAGATCGGGATGGAACCTTGCACGTGGAATTGGCAGGGGCGAACGGCAAATGGCGCCGGGAGCTGCCGGTGCAAGCGTTGAAGGCATCCCGGCAAGCGGTCGTGGAAATCCTCGGCACGTTAACGGACACGGGAAATTACGAAATTCGCCTTAAGCTGACCGGGAACGATCGGGATGAGCTGTACGATACGTTTTATTTTTCGGTTTGGGATTCGGCGCGCGAGCAATCAGACGGCAGCAGGATCGTTTACCGCGGTGAAGACGGCAAATTAGCGTATACTACCGACTTCAGGGGGAACCGCATTCCCGACTTCTCCTATGTAGGCTATAAGGGAGGCGGGGTGCCCATTCCCCATGTCCCTGTCGCCATCACGGTAGGTCCAGGGGACGGCGATGACGAAGCCCGCATTCAAGAAGCGATAGACTATGTGTCGAAGCTTGCACCGGACCGTGACGGCTTCAGAGGAACCGTGTTGTTGCGGGAGGGGACTTACCGGATCGCCGGTTCGTTGCGGATTCAAGCAAGTGGCGTCGTTGTGCGGGGAGCGGGTAAAGGCGGGGATGGCAGCATTCTGGTTGCCGCTGGAACCGGGCGCAGAGCTCTGATCGAAGTTCATGGCGAGAGCGATATTCGCATGGAACCGACGGCCGTTCGCAAGATTACGGATCTTTACGTGCCTGTGGGAAGCCGCACATTTCATGTAAATTCCGCGGCAGGCTTGTCCGTAGGCGATACGATCGTCGTGCGAAGATACGGCAACCGAGCGTGGATATCGGAAATCGGCATGGATCGGATCGTCCCGAGGCCGGGCAATCCGCAGGAA
>JAJFMO010000337.1 GCA_020697475.1 Paenibacillaceae bacterium
CAATGATCATTTGCAACTGCTTCGGGAATGGGGACGTGCTGTTGGCCAATAACTTCTCGAACAATTCCGAAATATATCCCGCTGCGGCATCGCGGTCAAGCGTAAGAATCGCATTTAATATATATTTCTGATACACGACGGGGTACGGGAATTCGACCGCCTCTTCCGCGTGGTCTGCGAAATAAACATCCGAAGTGGCGAACGCCTTGTAGACCAACGTCCGCTTGACTTGTTCGTAGGCTTGGTGCACGTTGTCCAGTGCTTGAACGCCGCCGATGCAGAAGAACAAACCGGCATGCAGCCGGCTGTCGGCTTGCCTGCGAATTTCTTGGCAGCACCCGGTAATCCGTTGTTTGATTTCATCGTTCAGCTCGCTGCCATTCACGTTCAGAATAAACCCGAAGCGTGCGTTGTCGAGAATCGTGCCGACACACGGGAAAGAAGCTTGTAAAGTCTCCTCGGCCAGACTGTACAGGTATAAAAGCCGGTTAGTCGTATTTTCCCGCTGGTTCGCGTGTTCGCACGATACGACCAGAACGGCGAAGTACGAATGATTGAAGCGAATCGAGGCGTCCCGCAGCCGTTCTTCCACTTCGACACCGTCAGGAATCCGATTATGCAACAATTCCTGCACGACACGGTCCCGAACGAGCGGCTCGTTCTTGCGGACGGCGGCGATTAAATCGTGGATCGCATGATTGACGAAGGCGAAGGCGTCCCGGCTATCCGCCGAAGGTTTCTGCACGAACACTTGCAATCGCTCGGCAAGCCTTCTCCACGGCACATACATGATGGAGGCGAGGAAGTAAGAGAGCGCCGTTCCGACTGTGAAAACGATCGCCAGGATCAAGACGGCTTGCCGCACCGCATGCGCCACTTGTTCATTGTAGGCGTCATACGGCGTCAGCAACATGATGGTAAAGCCGTTGGAGGGCAGCTTCTGGGCGATCAGCATTTTTCTTTTGCCGGACAGGTGGATGACGCTTGAGTTCGTGGATCCGGGTGCGAGTTCTCCGGCGATTTTCTCCGCGTCCAAACCGGTGATCCGCTTGGAAATCGATTGGTTCTCCGGGTCGAGTATTAGGATCGTATCCTTTTGCTCGGATTGCATAGTCTGCAAAGTGTTCAGGAAGGTGTCCCGTCGCAAATTGAACACCAGAATGCCTTGCGGCGTCAATTGGGTAACCGGTACGGTGCGGACGATCGTCAGAACAGCGCTTCCACTTTCTTCAAGCGCAGTATCGATCTTGCGAACTCCGATCCACGGCGCGATCTTGATCGGCCCGGCCTCCTCCATCTCCCGCATGAACGGCTCGTCATAAAACCTATCCATATCGTAGATACCTTCGTTTGTCGTCAGCACCCGGCGGTTTTGCAAAATCCCCAAATAAATCGAGTGAAACAGCGGGTTCGCGTTCGTCCAGCCGCGCAGCTGTTCCTTGATTTGCGCATATTGGTATACGGTCTGGTCGAATGGATGCACCAGCATATCGAGGATGTCCGGGTTGAGCGACGTCTGCAAGGTGATCTGGTTCATCAAGTCCAACATCGTGTCCAGATTCCGCGAGGCTCGCGCCAAATCCGTCCTGGAAGCGGATTCAACCTTCTCAATCGAGTTTTGCGAAACCCGGTATATTTGCAACCCCAAGAAAATGCAGGCCGGAATCAAGATCGTGATCAGAAACAGCACGAAATGTGAGCGGAACACCGATTTGCTTTCCGTATAGTTATGGAAGACGGATTTCCTGATTTTCATACGATTCACCCGTTCGAGGATAACGATTTGATCTCATTATACCTTGAATGAATGGTTAGATCTTTACTTCATTCAAGGTATATAGTATACAGGAAATTCGGGCGGAAGTGTTACCTTTTTTTGGCGTATATCGCTCGGTAGTGGAACGTCTTTTCTCATGATAAAATGAAATGTAACAAGTGTTGGGCGGAAAGGGAGGGCGTTGAATGCGGACGGGAGTTGCGAATGCGCCATTGCATGGAGGGCATTGCCCGCCTTGGTTGTTTGAGAAGATGAAGCAGCTCGGGGCTACAATGCTGGAAGCGATTGTCATCGAATACGGCACCGCCGAAGTGCTGCGCAGGCTTTCTGATCCGGTGTGGTTCCAGTCGCTGGGCAGCGTGCTCGGCTTTGATTGGCATTCATCGGGTCTGACGACGGTCTTGTGCGGGGCGCTGAAGGAAGGCATGAGCGACCGGCAAGGGGAGCTGGGTTTGTTCTTCGCGGGAGGCAAAGGTCGGGCGTCCAAGAAGACACCGGAAGAAATTGTGCAGGCGGGCGAGACGTTCGGGTTGTCCAACGATTACGCCGGCCTGCCGCAAGTGAGCCGCATGGTGGCGAAGGTCAATTCGGCGGCGGTGCAGGACGGGTATCAGTTGTATCATCACGTTTTTATGTTTGATTCGCACGGGAATTGGGCGGTTATTCAGCAAGGGATGAACGAAGCGGTTCGCTATGCGCGACGGTACCATTGGTTGAGCGAGACGGTGCAAAGTTACGTGAACGACCCGCATCGCGGGATTTGCGGCGTGCCTGCCGAGGGGGTGCTGAACCTGGTGGCGGGCAATAACGAGGCGACGCGGCTTGCTTCGGTTGAGCTCAGCCGGGAGCGGCCGGAGCAGGTGGTGAAGGTGCTGGAGGCGATTGCCCGGGAGGGCTGTCTGGCGGATGGGCTGCAGGGGCGGCTGAAGTCGCAGGTGCAACCGGGGCTGATTCAACCGCAGCAGTTGACGCTATTCGATGAGGAGTTTGGGGCAAGTTCAGCGGGAGAGGCGACGATTGGGACATCAACGACGGTCGTAACGATGCCAAGTGCGCACCCGATTCCTTCCCCACGCTACTTGAATAAGGTGCTGCACCAGTTGTATGAGCGACCGCTGTCGTCCTATGAAGGATTGCTGGCAGCGCCGGGCGTCGGCCCTTCCACTTTGCGGGCGCTGGCCATGGTGGCTGAAGTGACGCACGGTACGCGGCCGAGCTTTGGCGATCCGGTGAGGTATGCATTCGCTCATGGGGGGAAGGACAACTACCCGTTTCCGGTGCAGAGGAGCGACATGGAGCATTCGTTGCAAGTGATGCGTACTGCCGTGGAAAAGGCTAAGATGGGCGACAGCGACAAGCTGGATGCGCTGCGCCGATTGGCGCTTCAGGAGAAGGAGATGGGGTGATTGACGGCGGTAACCATTTCTGTAACCCTACTCCTCCGCTACAAAGCGCCAATGCAGCTCTAGCCCGGCGGAGATCCCGATGCGCGGCGTTCTGCGGATCGGCGGCGGTTCGGCGGCGTCCCGATCTTGCAGTGAGAGCAGTCCACCGGGGTCTTCGATCAAATCGTGGCCGTAGAACTCCTTAGTGACCGCAAGCCCTTGAGTCAGCTTGGCCGGCCCGTTCAGCAGCGCTTTGTCGGGAACACCCGGACGATTGGCCCGCACAAGCTCGATCCCTTCCACCGGCGTCGCTCCGCGCAGAAGGACGGCGCCAACTGCCCCAGGGAGATGGGCGACCACGTTCATGCAATAGTACATGCCATAAACAAAATAAACGTACAGATGTCCGACATCCCCGAACATCGCCTTCGTCCGCGGCGTCATGCCGCGATATGCATGGCTTGCCGGGTCTTCCCCGCCTTTGTACGCTTCCGTCTCATTGATCCGCACGCGGATGACGCCTTGTTCCGTCCGTCGGACCAAGTGGCATCCGATCAACAGCTCTGCGACCAGCAATGGATCTTGCTCGAGCCACGATCTCTCCATAACGTTCAGCCTTCCCTGCTCATGGATTGCAGAAAACCCCGCTAAGCGCGGGGTCTTCATTTTTAATACAACCTGATCCTTGACTCTACCATTCCGCAATCGTTCCGTCCTTATGCCTCCAGATCGGATTCACCCAGTTATGGCCGATTTGCGCTTGCTTGCGAATAAACTCCTCGTTCATCTCAACGCCCAACCCGGGCTTTTGCGGAAGAGCCACATGTCCATCTTTATATGCAAACACGGACTTGTCCGCCAAATAATCGAGCAAATCGTTGCCTTTGTTGTAATGAATCCCCAAGCTTTGCTCCTGGATAATGGCATTGTGGCATGTCGCATCGACTTGAAGGCAAGCCGCCAAGGCAATCGGCCCAAGCGGGCAGTGAGGTGCGAGCGCCACATCATACGCTTCGGCCATCGAAGCGATCTTCTTGCACTCGGTAATCCCGCCGGCATGCGACAAGTCGGGCTGGATGATGTCCACATAGCCTTCCGACAGCAGCGTCTTGAAGTCCCAGCGGGAAAACATCCGCTCACCCGTCGCGATCGGGATCGTCGTATGAGCTGCGATCTCCTTGAGCGCCTCGTTGTTCTCCGGCAGCACTGGCTCCTCGATGAACATCGGGTGGTACGGTTCCAGCTCCTTGGCCAATACTTTGGCCATCGGCTTGTGCACCCGGCCGTGGAAATCGATGCCGATTCCGACGCCTTTGCCGACCGCCTCGCGCACCGCGGCGATCCGTGCCACCGCTTGCTCGACTTTCTCGTACGAGTCGATGTATTGCAATTCTTCCGTGGCGTTCATCTTCACCGCCGTAATGCCTTGAGCGATGACCGCCTTTGCCGCTGCGCCCACCTCATCCGGCCGATCGCCGCCGATCCACGAATAAATCTTCATGGAGTCGCGGCAAGCGCCGCCCAGCAATTGATAAATCGGCGCATTGAAAAATTTGCCCTTGATATCCCACAGCGCCTGATCGATCCCAGAAATGGCGCTCATCAGCACCGGGCCGCCGCGATAAAAACCTCCGCGATACAGCGTGTTCCAATGATCCTCGATCCGCATGGGATCTTTGCCGAGCAAATACTCCATCAACTGCCTGACCGCCGCATCCACCGTGTCCGCCCGGCCTTCGACAACCGGCTCGCCCCAGCCTTCCAAGCCTTCGTCGGT
>JAJFMO010000338.1 GCA_020697475.1 Paenibacillaceae bacterium
TGATTCCGAGGATACCCTACCTTTTTCATTTACACAAACTATTTTACTTCATCCTGAGATGGAGCAATCGCATGAGTTAAGGCCAAAACTGGCCTTAGAACCTCTTAAAGTAGGTGGATCGAGCGGATTAAGGCCATTTTCAGCCTTAAAGCGCCTAATGCAAACGGGGCGGAAGCGGCCCCAAAAGAGGAGGCAACAATATGGAACATACGCCAAACCCCACCCAAGACCCAGCCCAAAACCCCGCCAAGCTCGCCATCCACGGCGGCCCCAAAACCAAAACGACCCCGTTCGGCACCGGCCGCCGCTTCGGCCTCGAAGAAGCGCAGCAGCTGCTGGAGGCGCTGGAGCAAAACACCCTTTTTTACCACAAAGGTAAAAAAGTCACCCAATTCCTCGCCGACTTCGGAGCGCTGTACGGGGTTAAGCATTGCGTCGCCACCTCCTCCGGCACCGCTTCGATCCACGTCGCGCTGGGCGCTGCGGGCATCACCATCGGGGACGAGGTCATCACGAGCCCGGTCACCGACCAGGGGACGCTCGTCGGCATCCTGTACCAGAACGCCATCCCCGTCTTCGCCGACCTCGACCTGCACACGTACAACCTTGACCCGGCATCCGTCGAAGCGCGTATCACCCCGCGCACCAAAGCGATCGTCGCCGTCCACCTGGCCGGCAATCCGTGCGAAATGGATGCGATCATGGACATCGCCGCTCGCCACAAGCTCAAAGTGATCGAAGACTGCGCCCAGAGCTACATGACCGGCTACAAAGGCCGCTTGGCCGGGACGATCGGCGACTATGGGGCGTTCAGCACGAACGACTTCAAGCACATCTCCACCGGAGACGGCGGGATCGTAACCGTCAACTCGGGCGACGAGACCGACTACAAGACGACGCACGCCTTCGCCGACAAAAACTACCAGCGCTTCGGAGCGATCATCGACCGCGAGCTGTCGTATTTGGCGCCGAACTACCGGATGACCGAGCTCCAGGGGGCGGTCGGCATTGCCCAACTAAAGAAGCTCGTCCGCATCTGCGAACGCCGCAACATTCTTGGCGATCGCCTCACAGCGGGTATCCGCGACACCCCCGGCATCCATCCGCACCAAATCACCGAAGGCGGCACCTGCTCCTACTGGTTTTATATGCTGCGCATCGACGAGAAGGCGCTCAGTTGCACCCGCGACGAATTTTCCGCCGCCCTCGCCGCCGAAGGGATCCCCAATGGAGCAGGCTACATCGCTCGCCCGGTCTACATGAACGAAATGTTCCAGCAACGCCAGGCGTATCTCGGCAGTCATTTTCCGTTCGACCTGTCGGACGTCAGCTACGATAAAGGGATTTGCCCGCAAGCGGAGCAAATTTTGCAAACAGCCATCGTCATCCGCATCAACGAATTTTTCACCGACCAGGACATCGAGGACACCATCGCCGGCATCCGCAAAGTGGCCGCCCATTACGAACGCAACGTCGGGATAAAGTGACCAGGAACCATTTTCGCATCGTAAAAATGTTTCGCCGCAGGCGCGATCCGATTCGGATCGCTTTCCGCTTACGGTCAAGGGGGAGAGGGAGGTACGGAGGGTGCATTGAGAGTGACCGAGGCTGCGGCTGCATCATACGCGCCTGCTTCGCAGAATAATGTAACCGCATACAAAACGCGTCAAAGCTATAAAAGGTTTCGCGATTCCCGGCTACGTACAGAAGGGTGTTTATCTGCGGAGACAAAGGGTAATTTTGAGCGGGAATTGGCAGCGCAACCGGGGGATCCAAACCTAACGGAGTTGTGGAAAGAGGTCGGCGATGAAGAATGACGCGATACATGGGCAGTCGGGGCGGACAACGATGTGCCGCCTCCTAACCGAAAATGCCCTGCAATTCCCGGATTTTGCGGATGACCGTGATCTGTTCTTTTCCGATGCGTTTTTGCGTCCACTTTTGCGAGTGGGATGGGTGAAACCAGATCGCATCCAGCCCGCTGCGGGTCGCCCCGAAAATATCGTTTCTCCACGAGTTGCCCACCATCACCGCGTCCATCGGGCTGACTCCGCTCTTCTGTAGCGCGCGTTGGAACATCGCCGGATTCGGTTTGCGAGGCTCCCCCTTCGCCGCAGCGAATCGAAGCGGCTTGGGAATGAGTTCATCGAGTCCGGTCAATCTCAACTGAGTGTCGAGCCGCTCCGGGCTGCCGTTGCTGATGATCGCAAGCTTGTAGCGGTCGGCCAGCTTGCGCAACGTGGCGTCGACGTCGCGGTACAACTGCGGCTGCGCCGGCTTAAATTCCTTGATCTTGGCGAAGAACGAACGGGAGAATGCCTCCGTGACCGCGAGCGGAACCGGCTCCAGCGCACGGGAGAGCGCCAAATGGCGCCTGGCGGCGATTTGTTGGGCGGTTTTGGCCGTCGGCTTGCTCCGCCATTCCTCTTGATATGTGCGGTATATTTTACGCGCATCGAGCTTCCTGCCATCCGGCTCCCAGCGCGCGGTAAATTCCTGCAACGCCATCGCGAAACAATGCTCCAACGTCTTGCGTTCGTCGATTAACGTATGGTTCATGTCGAAAAAAATCAATTTTTTCGTTTCCGGAGTATAAAGGGGTTTCACCGGTTTTTCCTCCTCGAAACGTCAAAAGTACGCTGTCAGCGCCCATATTATAGTTATGCAGGGAGGTCGGCAAAAGACACAGGGGACGGGCAAATCGTTGCGGATGCGTTTCCTGGGAGTATAATGAAGAATCATGGCGAGGGAGTGGTCGATCGATGGGTACAAGCCGACAAGTGACGAGTATCTTGGAGATGGTGGATGTACATAATGGCGAAAGGACGCAGTTGGCACGGTTCGACGGACTGATTGAAGCGCCCAATTGGACGAGCGACGGGAAGCGGCTGATCTATAACCGTTCGGGACGATTGTATTCGTTCGACTTGGTAAGCCGAGAAAGCGCGCCGATCGATACCGGCTTTGCTACAAGATGCAATAACGACCACGTGCTGTCTCCGGACAATTCGCTCATCGGGATTAGTCACAAGTCGGAGGAGGACGGATTGCCCCGCGTCTATACCGTGCCGATCGACGGCGGGAAGCCGACGCTGCTCACCCCGCTTGGCCCGAGCTACCTGCACGGTTGGTCCCCCGATGGTCGGGAGCTCGCTTATTGTGCGAGGCGTAAACACAGCGGCCAATTCGATATTTACACGATCCCGGCAGACGGCGGCGTCGAGCGGCAGTTGACGGATTGTCCGGGCAAAGACGACGGGCCGGAATATTCACCCGACGGCAAGTACATATGGTTCAATTCAGAGCGGTCGGGCACGATGCAAATTTGGCGAATGCGTGCGGACGGCGGTGAACAGACGCAGATGACGTTCGAAGAAAGCAACAACTGGTTTCCGCACGTATCTCCGGACGGCCATCTTGTGGCCTATATAGCTTACCGTCTCGGGGACGTTGCCCCTGGGGACCACCCGGCGAACAAGCATGTGGAAATTCGACTCATGTCGAGTAAGGAAGGCGCCTCGCGCACCTTGGTTCGGCTGTTCGGCGGGCAAGGCACGATCAACGTGAATTCCTGGGCTCCGGATAGCGTGCGACTTTCGTTTGTCAGCTACCTGTTGCAGGAGTAACGGCTGAATGAACGGAACTCGAGCGGTAAAGCTTGGCAGGAGGAAGCTTCGGCAGCACCCACTGGTCTTGTAAATTTAGACGGGGAACAAAAGCCTGCGTTTCTGCAGTATTTTTCTTCAATTGAGTGAATCAGGAGTTGAATTCCTGCATTTCTGCAGTAATTTTGGGTGGCATGCCGCCGATCGCCCTCTCGCCAACTGAAAAACATGCACTTTTGCAGGCATTCCCCTATTTTTCCTGAAAAATGCAAGAAATTCCTGCACTTTTGCAGTTTTTCCTCTGGTTGTCCCCTGGAGCCGATCGGTCCGGCCAGCAGTCCCTGCTGTCGCTCTCCCCGTGCTATTTATGCTATGATGGGAGAAATAGACGAGGATGAGAATGAGGTGCGCCAATGGGGAAGTTGATCATTATCGACGGCAACAGTATCGCCAACCGGGCGTTTTACGCGCTGCCGCTCCTGAGCAATTCCAGCGGGTTGCATACGAACGCCGTGCTTGGGTTCACGACGATGCTGCTGAAGTTGCTGGAAGAAGAGAAGCCGACGCATTTCCTGGTCGCGTTCGACGCCGGGAAAGTGACATTCAGACACGAAGGCTACGAGGAATATAAGGGTAAAAGGGCAAAGACCCCGCCCGAGCTGTCCGAGCAGTTTCCGCTGATCCGCGATTTGGTGCGGTCGTTCGGCATTGCGCAATATGAGCTGCCTGGTTACGAGGCGGACGATATTATCGGGACGATGACGCTGAAGGCGGACAAAGAAGGAATGGAAGTGCTCGTCGTCTCCGGCGACAAGGATATGCTGCAACTGGCCTCCGACAACGTGACAATCCTCATTACGCGCAAGGGAGTCAGCGAGGTGGAGCGCTTCGATCCGCAGCACATCCAGGATACGTACGGGCTGGTGCCGCGCCAGATCATCGATTTGAAAGGACTCATGGGCGACTCGTCCGACAACATTCCGGGCATCCCGGGCGTCGGCGAGAAGACGGCGCTCAAGCTGCTCCACGAGTACGGTTCGGTGGAAGGCGTTCTGGACAATACGGCGAATATCAGCGGCAAAATGAAGCAAAAAATCGAGGAAAACGCCGACTCTGCGAAGATGAGCAAAGATCTGGCGACCATCCTGCGCGATATTCCGTGCGATCTTGGATGGGACGAGCTTGGCTACAACGGGTACGACGGCCCGACGCTGGCCGGTATGTTCCGCAAGCTCGAGTTCAAGTCGCTGCTGCAGAAGATGGATTTCAGCAGCAGCAATGACAGCGCCGGCGACGGTGCAGGCGATGCGTCGGCGCAAGGCGC
>JAJFMO010000339.1 GCA_020697475.1 Paenibacillaceae bacterium
CAGGTGTGGTTACGACGATCGATTCTTGAGCGGCGATGATGAACTTCAACGTCTCTTTGGATAAGCCCGCGCCGGTATCAAAGATCAAGTAATCGACGTACCCGTTCAGCTGATCGACCTGTTCGGCGAAATAATCGAGCTCCTCGTCTGTCAAGCGCAACAGATCGTTAAATCCCGAGCCTCCGGCGATAAACTCAAGCCCCTTGGGCCCGTGGGTAATGATCTCCCAGATCGTCTTCTCTCTTTTCAACAAATGGTATAAATTATACTTGGCCGATACCCCCATCAAAACGTCGATATTGGCCAGTCCGATATCCGCGTCAAAGATCAACACCTTAAATCCCATCGCCTGCAACGTAAGGGCGAAGTTGAGCGTAAAGTTCGATTTGCCCACCCCGCCTTTGCCGCTCGTTACCGTGATGATTCGCGTCGGTCGCATATTCGGATCGCCGATGTTCTTCACCAGCTTGCGAAGTCCTTCCGCTTGATCAGCCATGTCCGTTACCCTCCAATAATAAGTCGACGATTCTCTCTTCGTTGGCTACCGCGATATCGTCCGGAACGCTTTGGCCGTTCGCCATATAGGACAGCTGCAGGGGGTAATGGTTAACCAAGTTAACGATGGGCCCGTAAGAGTCGGTTTCATCCATCTTCGTAAACAACACCTTATCCAATCCGAATTTCAAAAAGTTTTCCGTAACGGCCTTCATGTCGCGGTATTTCATCGTCATGCTGAGCACCAAGAACGTCTCCGCGTTGCCATGGTTGGACAGGAGAGCGTTCAACTCCGAGACGTACATCTCGTTGCGAAAGTTGCGGCCAGCCGTATCCATGAAGATGACGTCCCGGTCCGCGAATTTCTGAAACGCTCGATTCAAGTCCTGCGGAGAGAACACCACTTCGAGCGGGATATTCAAGATGGTTGCATACGTCTTCAGTTGTTCCACGGCGGCGATTCGGTACGTATCCGAGGTGATGAAGCCGACTTTGCGCTGGTGTTTGAGCACCTGCTCCGCCGCCAGCTTCGCAATGGTCGTCGTCTTGCCGACACCGGTCGGCCCGACGAAGTGCGCGACCTTCGTCTCCGGAGATAGGCTCTTCTCCCGTTGGGAGCTTAGACGTTGCAGCAGGACCTGCCTGACCGCCGCATAATCGGCGTTTCTTGTGTCGCCTGCGTCACTTGTATCGCCTATGGAGTCGGTCGCTTCTTGATTGTCGGCGCTGGCGTTGCTGGCTTCCTCGAGGATCTCCCGTACGAGGGCCGGTTCCACTTCCTGTTCAAGCAATCTCGCTTCAAGTTGAAGCAACGTATCCGACATTCCGCGGTCGCCGCCCGTGCTGATGTCGATCGAGCGCTGCGTCGCCTCGGATAACCGGGACATCATTTCCTTCATCTGCTTGATTTCCTGCATCAGCATATCCTCACCCGATTTGGCGGCAGAGTTAGGCGGTGCTGCGGAGACGGGCGGTGCTGCAGATGATGGTACCGATTGCGCAGCATATCTGCTAGACGCAGTCGTGGAGGTTACCACCAGGGGGGTGGGGTCGGGCGGCAACGGTGAAACGGCCGGCGACGCTTGAGCTGCAGGAGCTGCAGGAGCCGCTGAAGCCATTGGAGCCGAAACCGGGGCCACCGGCGTTATCGGAGTAATGATCGGCTCGTCTTCCTGCTGCAAACCCGCCAAAATTGGCGAGGGCGCAACCGGAGAAGGCGCGGCACGTTTTACCGTCTTCAGGGCGGCAGCGGCTGCGATTGCGGCTTGCTGCTTTCCCGTTGCAGCGCTCGCTCCGCCCGTATTGGCGTCGGTCGCGGCAATGACTTCAATTCTGCGCTTACCGAATAGCCCGAGGAAGCCGCCGGTGCGAATCTCTTTCGTGTTCAGAATGACGGCGTCATTGCCCAAGTCGGTACGAATTTTTTGCAGAGCATCCGGCATCGACTCAACCACGTATCGTTTGACCCTCATCAATTGACAACTCCCATGCTTTGAATTTCAACGTTCGGTTCAAGCTCGCTATAAGACAATACCGGGATATCCTGCATCGTCCTTTCCAGCAGCTGCCGCAAATACATGCGAATTGTCGGTGAGGCCAGAATGATCGGCTGCTGGCCGGATTGAAGCAGCCGGGTCGTCTGGTCGGCGACCTTCTGATGAATTTCCTGGGAGGTGACCAAATCCAACGCGAGGTAACTTCCCTGCTCGGATTGCTGCACGGCGTCGGCGATTTTCTTCTCCACCGTCGGGCTGATCGTGATCACCTTCAAAGAATCTCCGTCAGCGGCGAACTGCTGCGTAATTTGCCGCGATAACGCTTGTCTGACATATTCGGTCAAAATTTCCGGGTCCTTGGAATACGTCCCCGAGTCAGCCAACGTTTCCAGAATCGTCACCATGTCGCGGATCGAAATTTTCTCTTTCAACAGCTTGATCAATACTTTCTGCACTTCGCCGATCGACAGGATGCCAGGGATCAGATCATCGACGAGTGCCGGATACGTCTCCTTAACGTTGTCGATCAATGCTCTCGTTTCTTGGCGGCCAAGCAATTCGTGACAATGTCGCTTGATCACCTCTGTCAAGTGCGTGGCGACGACCGACGGCGGGTCGACGACCGTATAGCCGGACAATTCCGCCTTCTCCTTCATCTCCTCGTCAATCCATAGCGCCGGCAGCCCGAATGCGGGCTCGAGCGTGTCGATGCCTGTGATCGAACTGTCGTCGTACCCGGTGCTCATCGCCAAATAATGATTGAGCAGCAATTCGCCGCGCGCCACCTTGTTCCCCTTGATCTTGATGATATATTCGTTCGGTTTCAGCTGGATATTGTCGCGAATCCGAATGACCGGCACGACAATCCCCAGCTCTAACGCGCACTGGCGGCGAATTAGAATGATTCGGTCCAGTAAATCGCCCCCTTGTTGGGAATCGGCCAATGGGATGAGCCCGTAGCCGAATTCGAACTCGATCGGATCGACTTGCAACAGATTAATGACACTTTCCGGGCTGCGGACTTCCTCGATTTGTTGCTCCTCTTCCATCTGTGTCTCGGCCACTTGCTTCTTCTGCAGGTTTTGTTGCATCTTCCAGGCGGCGAGAGCGAGCAAGCCGGCGATCGGCAGAGTCGTTATTAACTCAATTGGAGTAAAAATACCCAGCACCGCAATCGTCCCGGCAACGACATACAACAGCTTCGGGTAGGAGAACAGCTGGGACGTGATATCGTGGGACAAGTTGCCTTCCGATGTCGCACGGGTAATGATGATACCGGCGGCAGTCGAGATGAGCAACGCCGGAATTTGGCTGACCAGTCCGTCTCCGATCGTCAAGATCGAGAACGTGGTTCCAGCTTCGGCAATAGTCATGCCATGCATCGTCACGCCGATGATCAACCCGCCGACCAAGTTGATGAGCAGGATGACGATACCGGCGATCGCATCCCCTTTGACGAATTTGCTTGCGCCGTCCATCGCCCCATAGAAGTCGGCTTCCTTCTCAATCTTGGTTCGGCGGGCTCGCGCTTGCTTCTCATCTATGAGGCCGGAGTTAAGATCGGCGTCAATGCTCATCTGCTTGCCGGGCATTGCGTCCAACGTGAACCGGGCGGCAACCTCGGCAACGCGCTCCGAACCTTTGACAATAACGATAAATTGCACGATAACGAGAATCAGGAACACGACGAAGCCGACGACGATATTCCCCTGAGCGACGAACGAACCGAACGTGCTGACGACGTTGCCGGCTTCTCCGTTAGCGAGGATGTTCCTCGTCGTCGAGACGTTCAAGGCGAGACGAAACAGCGTCGTGATCAGCAGCAAGGAAGGAAAGATGGAAAACTCTAACGCATCCTGGGTATTCATTCCGACGAGAATAATCGTCAGGGCGATCGATATATTGATAATCAACAACATGGACAACAGCCACAGCGGAATCGGCACGACCATCATCAATACGATGCCGATAATCCCGATTAAAATGATCAGATCTTTGATTCTCATCGGTTCCTACCCCCTTCCTCCTGCTCGAATTCCTTTCAACTTATACACATAAGCCAGCACTTCCGCCACGGCTTGGAACAGATCGGCCGGCACTTGGTCGCCGATTTCCGTCTGGGCGAACAGCGCCCGCGCCAGCACTTTGTTCTCCATCGTGACGATGCCATGCTGCTTGGCTAATTCCTTGATCTTCAATGCCACGTAATCCGCGCCTTTGGCCACGACTTCAGGCGCCTGCATCCGCGACGCGTCGTATTTCAAGGCGACGGCGAAGTGCGTCGGGTTCGTGATCACTACGTCCGCCTTAGGCACTTCTTGCATCATTCGCTGCATCGCCATGCGACGCTGCCGCTCGCGGATTTTCCCTTTGATCAACGGATCTCCTTCGGATTTCTTATACTCGTCCTTGATTTCTTGCTTGGACATGCGCAAATTTTTCTCGTATTCGTATTTCTGATATATGTAGTCGAAAATGGCCAGAATGACCAGAATCAAACCGATTTTCAAGCCTAGAGATAGGGTGATCGAACCTGCATATGTCAGTATTTGTTCCAATGGCAACGTACCAAGACTGATGATGTGCTCCTTCTCGTTGATCAACGTCGTATAGACGACATACCCCACGATCGCCATTTTTAAGGAAGATTTCAGAAAGTCGGCGACGGTTCGTAAGGAAAAAATTTTTTTGAACCCCTCAATCGGGTTGATCTTGCTGAACTTCATCATAAGCGGGTCGCCGGAGACGAGAAATCCGATTTGCAAGTAATTGCCCAGTATAGCCGTCAATACTGCGATCAACATGATCGGTGCGAGAAACAGAAAGCTCTGCAACAACAATTGGGAGAAAATCGAAGTAACGTTCTGAATCGTCACATCAAACAGCATATAATCTTGAAACGTTGTGGAAAATAACGGCATGATCTGCGATTTAAGAT